>WFQY01000226.1 GCA_015486815.1 Phycisphaerae bacterium
CTAATAAGCTAAAGAATCCCGATGAATTTCTGTTCTATCCATATAAGCTAAGGAAAACACCATATACTGAAAATCGCATAAGGCAGATTTTCAGGAGATACATCGCTCACGCTGGCTTGGAACGAAGTTATAGCAAGGATAGTAAAGACAGAAAGCTCCATCAATTTACTGTCCATTCGTTACGACACTCGCATATTATGCATTACATTCACTTCTATAAACTGCCATTAGCGGTAGTACAAAAGCAGGTAGGCCATCGAACACTAAAGGCGACAAGTGTATATCTTAATCCATCGGCAGAATTGGTATTCGAGGCATACAATAAAGCACAAGCTCAAAAGCCAACTATGCTCGCAGATACTTATCAGTCATCATATCGATAGGTTTATAAAATCAGCTCACTTTACAGGTGCAGTAGGGTTTACGCGAAAATGGATATCGATGATTATCTTTCTAAACGTGAGCAGGAATTTAATAGGATTAACAGGCGAATCAAGAATTTCAATGTATTTGATTTCAATTATATCCCCAAAAAACCTTTACTTCGTCCCGAAGTCAAAGTTATTGTCGATGCGGTTCTACAATATCGCCAGACAAATCTGCCGACACATCTGCTCATTACCGGCTCACGTGGCAGTGGAAAGACACTATTGATAAAATACATTGCAAATCTCTTTTCCAATAGGGAATTGACCTTTCAATATGCCAATTGCCGACTTTATAACAGTTCATTTAAGATACTTGCTCATTTTCTTGATCTCAGGCCTCGTGGCTATGGACTAAATGAACTCTGGCAGGAGTTTTTGAATATCCATCGCAAACCAACAGTCTTAATTCTCGACGAGATTGACCTACTCTCTGATAAAGATCGCAATAAGGAAATTCTCTACCTTGCCAGTAGGTCTGAGCAGAATTATATGTTGATTCTGCTCTCGAATAACCCGAAGTTTTTAAACAGCCTCGATGAAAGTATCAAGAGTACACTTCAGCCACGAATGATTTTCTTTCGTAATTATATTGTTCCGGAGATCAATAAAATATTACATCAGCGGGCAAAAGAGGGATTAAGACGAATTCCAAACTGGCAGATCCGTCAAATAGCTGCACTGACAGTAAGGGATACCAACTCTGATGTTAGAGTAGCTATTAAGGCATTATATTATCATGCCCTCGAGCCTGCTCGTGATATTACCGAGATATTCCGGCAGGCAAAACACGATATCATAAGCGACCTGCTCAATGATCTGAATGATAGAAACCTGCTAATACTCAAAGCTGCTATAAATGATACGGAAAAGCACGTTAAGAGTGTCTATCAGCGATATAAGACCATAAGCCAGCACTTTGGCGAGGAACCGTTCTCGTATGTATATTTTTACAATAATCTCTCTTATCTTCAGAGCCTTGGTCTGCTTATATTGATTTCGACAAAGGTATCGCGGTCATACACCAATCGTATTCAACTGCTGTTTAATCAAGAATCGTTTCAGGAAGTTTTCGATAGAAGATTTGATTAAAGATAAAGAATTTTATTATTATAACATTACTACATTGTTATAATTTAGTGATATTTGAAAAAGTATTTTCGCAGTTCAATAAGGAGATGGTACGATAAAAGTTGCCTGACATTTTTTCTTTCTTTTTTCGTTCCCTTAAGCCCTTACGGGCTGATGGGTGAGAAACGAAAAAAGCGAAAAAATGTCAGGATAATAGTACCAAAACCATTGAAAATTAAATATTCGGCGTTTATTACTCTGATTATGAATCAGGGTAGCTAGGTCATAGGCTGAATCATTCTCGTGAGGCGTATTCGACCTCGTGAAGGAGATTATCCAGACCTATGACCGAATCGCCACCGTAGGGCACTATGACCCTGAATAGGAGTTTGGTGAGCGTCGAAATAGAAGTCTACTCTGATGTAGTTGTTTTATCAAGGTTTTTTGTGTTCTTTTTAAACGAAAGGAATTGATTATGGGTTACATTGGAGTGGATCTTCACACAAACAAATTCACAGCAGCTTATCGAACTTCTGACGAGGTCAAATGGGTAGGTACTTTTAATCTGGATCTTGTTGGCATAAGTAAGTTTCGCGAGAAGATAAGCAGACGAGATTCGATAGCTGTCGAGACAACGGGTAACACCCGGTATTTTGTCGAGCAGATATCAGATGCGGTTAAAGAGGTAGTAATAGTCAACACGAGGCAATTTGAAGTTATTAAACGTTCGACCAAAAAGACAGATGAGAATGACAGTAAGACGTTGGCATTCTTTTTAAGCAAAGGATTATTGCCGAGGGCGAGAATGAAGGATAAAGAGCAAAGTCAATTGAGTTCGCTGATAAATACACGAGACAAGTTAGTTCAGCTTCGTACTGTTTTGAAGAATAAGATTCATAATATACTGACCAGCTATGGCATTAAGCTCAAGAAGGAATCGCTGAGCAGCAATAAAGGTCTCGAATCGGTATTTTGCTATGGTCTTGATCCGCTGGTAACCTTTGAGCTTGAAATTATAGTTGGTCAGATAAAATCACTTAACGAATCGATATCAAAGCTCGAGAATCAGATAAAAGAGCATGGCAAAGAGCTCAAAGGCTATAAGAATTTGACAAGCATCAAAGGGATAGGTGGCTTGTCAGCTTCGATATTGCTTACGGTGATAGGCGATGTTAATGATTTTTCGGATGGCGATAAGTTGGCGAGCTATTTTGGGATAGTTCCTCGGATTTCGTCGTCGAACGAGACTACTCATCATGGCAGGATTACTCGTCAGGGAGATAAGCTTGGGCGGACGACATTGGTTCAATGCACGCTGATAGCTAAGCGTTATAGTCCTTATTTGCAATCGTATTATGAAAGGATAAAGTCTCGTCGAGGCTCAGGTAAAGCGATAATAGCGACAGCGAGAAAACTGCTGTTGATCATTTACAGGACGCTGAAGAATGATTGGATATTTGAAGATTTCACAAACTTCGTATTGGCAAATAAATAGCGTGTTTTTTCACAATTTCAGAGTGGACTTTTATCATAGGAGACAAATGAATGAGTAATACCAAAAAAACATCCCAAGGTAATCGTGTAGGTATAGGCATAGTTGGGGCTGGAGCCAGAGGTATAGGCAATCTGGGCAAGTGGATTTGTAGTGAATACCGTAAACATAGACTGAGAATAGCTGCTATATGCGACAATCACGATCTTCGTCTTAAAGACGCTGAAAAATTTCTAAAATCGCAATTTAAGTACAATGGCATAAGCGATAAATTTAAAACGTATAACCAGATGGAAGACCTTATCACAGATTCTGATGTTGAGTTGGTTATGATTACTACTCCACAAAGTGTACATGAGAAACCTTTCAAAATAGCGGCGGAAGCAGGAAAGATGATCTACTGCGAAAAACCTTTGGCTCATAGCCAAAAAGCTTGTGATAATATGTTGAAAATATTTCGTAAGAACAAACCACGTTGTTTTATTGGTTTCACACGTCGCTATGAACCACTTTGGGTACGTGCTCATAAGATGGTCTCAGAAGGTGCAGTTGGACAACCACATATGGTATTGTTACGAAGTATCATTCCATACAGTTTCTATTTCGCCGGATGGTGGCGTCAGACAACTTGGAGTGGTGGTTTGCTTAATGAAAAATGTGCACATCATTTTGATACTCTTAATTGGTTCACCGGTTCTTATCCCGTCAGGGTGCAAGCTATTGGTGGTAGAAGGGTATTTGTTCCTCGTGAGGGGTATCCATCGCGTTGCTCCGAATGTGATGATTTAAGTTGCCCATATAGGATAGGAAAAGAATTTCTTGAATATCGTGTTGCAGATAATGTACCACCATTACGCCTTAGTTACGATTATGATGTAGATCTTCCTATGTCCCATGAATTATGCGTTTATTCTCCTCAAGCTGATGTTATAGACCACGCAATTGTTAACTTAAATTTTGCTAATGGTATGGTCGGTTGTCTGTTTTTCAGTGTTTTCGGTCAGCATAGTGATGATCAGGAAACACTTGAAATAATAGGAGAAGAAGGTAAACTTGTGCTAAGCCGACACGCCTTAACTATTGAAGTTATTGGTAAATTTGGTAAAGAAAAAGCCCTCCATAAATATGAAGGTCAAGCTGTTAGCCTCGGTCATTTTGGTGCCGATCCTGTTATGATTAATTTACTTTCCAAATTTAGTCTGACAGGCCAAGAGCCACCGGTGGGCTTTAAAGACGCGTATATCGCTAGTAAAACAGCATTTATGGCGGAACAATCATTAGTTGATGGTACGACTAAAAATCTCGATTATTCATTACTTAGAGCCTCTAACAAAAAGAAGAATTTGTCAAATGATTCCGGCACATTTTAATACAGTCTATTTCATAAATGCTTCATAAATATCGGGTCTGCGTTCGTAACGCACTTGCAGCTTGCGGTTTTGGCATTACTGAGAATATTAGACAAAAAGTATAAATTTATAGGTCTCGTCCCGTCAGGCCGCCTGAAAGAAGCATCTCCCGAAACTTTGCTTTTAAGGCGAAAAATCGGACTGATAAACAAGAGACTTTCGGAAATGAAAAATTGAAGAAACTTCAAAGCAAGAAGCAATCAAAAATGGTATTGCCAATAAAAGAGTTGCGAGGCAAGATGGAACAATTGATGCGTGAAAATGGTATCTTCACGCTTAAAACAGATGATGCGCAACACGATTTGCAAGATACAACAAATAAAGATAAACAAAATCTTCCTTTTTTTAGTGGTTATCAATACGGGCGTTTATACGGTTGGGATCAATATTTTGATGCTATTCTCCAGATCTATGTCGGCTGGGATACGAAATATATTCGAAATTCGTTAATATTATTTTTAGACGAAATGGAGCATACGGGTTTTATTCCGCGGACGCTACCTCGCGTATGGTGGGGTGAATTTCACGCTCAGCCATTTCTCGCCCAGCAAGCCTTATTGCTCCTTAAAAGTGGCGATAAGATGGAATGGTTTTTCCCAAAATATTTTTATAAGTTGAAGGCTTATTTACTGTATTGGCTAAAGCAATTGGATATACGAGGAGCAGGACTCAGCGTATGGGACCATGCGGGACATTCCGGAATGGACAATCATTACGAACGAGCTGGTTACTTTTACGATGCGTATTGTGAAGGCGTTGACTTAAATTCTTATCTTGTCAGAGAATGCTACTCTGTCGCTAATCTTGCCAAATATTTCGGACACCGAAAAGAAGCTGAGTTCTTTGAAACATTAGCGGAAAGAAAAAAAGAAGCTATTAACAAATGGTGTTGGAATGAGCAGGAAGGTATATATTACGATTGCAATGCCCAGACCGGCTCACAGATAAGAGTAAAATACGTTGGTACTTTTGCAACGCTGTGGGCAAATGTTGCCGATAAAAAGCAAGCACAGCGACTTGTTAAGGAACATCTTCTTAATCCGAATGAGTTTGCAAGGCCATTTCCCATACCTGCGTTAGCTGCTAGTGAGCCCGGATATTGCGAAGGGCATCTCGAAGGAGAAGATACGAGTTGCTGTTCGTGGCGTGCTCATACATGGATGCCAACTAATTATTATGTTTTTCAGGGACTTCGTAGTTATGGTTTTGAGAAAGAAGCATCATACATCGCAAGACAAAGTATGAAAATGTTTTGCGATAATCCGTTTAGAGAATATTATTCAGCTGAAACGGGAAAGGGATACGGATTAGACCCGTTTTGGGGTTGGAGTGGTTTAGCTTTATTTATGGAAAACGAATTTTCATAAGCAAACAAAATCCCACAGATTTAACCTGCATATCATTAGTTGCGAGATAAGTTCAGTCAATGAGTGGAGATTAAGTATCATAGGGCGGTCAAAGTGTACCAGTTGGGGGCAGTTGAAAATCGACCATGTTGAGGAGATAGGGGTTTGTCGGTTAGAGTCTTCTGAAAAAGGAGGCTATTATGGCAAATCAGATCAGCATGGTAAAAAAACACGACATATTAACGCTTTACACGCACGGGTTTTCCCAGCGTCAGATAGCTCGGAAGCTGTCGGTACACCGTCAGACGGTCTCCCGCTATATTCACCTATCGCAGGAGGAATCAAAATCGACCATTGTGCCCCCAGGGTCAGCTGCGGATGAGAATTCAAAATCGACCATTTCGCCCGCCGGCTCTTCGGGCCGCAAAAGCACCTGCGAGCCGTTTCGTTCCATCATCGATGAGAAGCTTCGGGCAGGTCTGAGTGCCCAGCGGATCTGGCAGGATATTCATTATGAGCATGGTTTTTCCGGCAGTTATGACAGTGTCAAGCGTTTCGTACGCCGTCTTGAAGGCAGCATTCCTCTGCCGTTTCGCCGGATGGAGTGTTCACCTGGCGAGGAGGTTCAGGTCGATTTTGGCAAGGGTGCCTTGATACGGATGCCCAACGGGAAAAAGAGGCGTCCGCATATTTTCAGGATAGTTCTGAGCTTCTCCCGCAAGGCATACAGCCAAGCAGTCTGGCATCAGGATACCGATACATTTATCCGATGCATGGAGAATGCCTTCCGGTATTTCGGTGGTGTACCCAAGACGGTGGTCATCGACAATCTCAAGGCAGCGGTTATCAATGCCGACTGGTATGATCCGGAAGTCCATCCCAAATTGCAGGCATTTGCAAATCATTACGGAACGGTAATCCTGCCTGCAAAGCCATATACTCCCCGTCACAAGGGTAAAGTCGAGAGCGGGGTCAAATATGTCCAGAACAACGGACTTGCCGGTCATGAGTTTGACTCTCTGGCAGAGCAGAATCGTCATTTAGAGAACTGGGAGAAAAACATCGCTGATACCCGTATCCACGGTACAACCCGCCAGCAGGTCGGAGCTTACTTCGAGAAGCATGAACGTCTTGCACTCTCAGCTCTTCCACCGTGTAATTTTCCTTCATTTCAGGAGGCAAAACGCAAGGTGCATCGGGATGGACATATAGCCGTAGAGCATGCCTTTTATTCCGTACCGCCTGAATACCTCGGCAGGGAACTCTGGGTACGGTACGACACCAGGACGGTACGTATCTTCAATGAACGCTTCGAACAGATTGCCCTTCATGCCAAAGCCGACCCCGGCCGGCGACGTACCGATATGAACCATATCTCATCGAAGAAGATCTCCGGCGTCGAACGCGGAGCGGAATATCTGCTTAGGAAGATCGAATGTATAGGTGAGCACAGTGAACGATGGAGTAAGGCAATGCTCATCGAACGGGGAATTGCCGGTGTTCGGGTACTCCAGGGACTGATTAGCCTTGCGAATAAGCACAGGGCAGGAGAGATTGAACGGGCCTGCGAGACAGCCTTACGGCAGGGATGTTTCCGTTTGCGTCCGTTGAGGCAGTTGCTCAGGCATGGCAGTAAACAGCAGGAACTTCCTTTCATGCAGGACCATCCGGTTATACGTGATCTGGCTGAATATGGCCAGTGGATGCGCTCACAGATGACTATATCCAATAACAATAACAGAGAAGATGTTCTTCCCCAGCCCCCAACCCAGGCGGGAAGAACCGAAAAAAAACCATTATTTCACGCAAGGAGAATACCATTATGAAAAGTTCACTGACCGATATGCTCAAAACGCTCAGGCTATCAGGACTATCTTCGACCCTTGAGGTGCGATTGCAGGAAGCTTCTGCCGGCAGGCTCGGATATGATGAATTCCTCGAGCTGCTCATTCAGGACGAGGTGAATATCCGGCAGGAGAGACTCATCGCACGGCGAACGAAGGCTGCTAACCCGCATTTCTCACAAGGTTTGCTTTTGAGTGGATTTTTGGGCACAAACAAGCAGTAAATGGTTTATTGTGTTTGTCAGCGTCGCGGTTTTCTACAAACAGCAGGACAATGTGGAAACTTATACCGAATTTTAAGGCGGATTTTATGATTTTGAGCTCGCATTGTCGCTATCGGCGCATACCGACTCTGTTGTGATATGCAGCTTGTTAAAAATTA
>WFQY01000227.1 GCA_015486815.1 Phycisphaerae bacterium
GTATCTGACAAAATTAGAACACCAATAAGTCATTTTTAAAAATATTGACTGTGGTTGGTAATTTGCAACATAAGAGCTTATAGGAGTATGTTCAGTGCGAAAACGGGATCTGGTAGTTATACTGGCATTGGTAGTCGTTAGTGGTTGTAATTCGATATGGAATGGTTGGCTTGACCCTACACAAGTGGGACGTTTCCGAAGCAAGTCGGTAACGATGGAGCTACGCCGGAGTATAAGCATAGCGGATGAGCCAAATATAAATATCGAAGCAAGTGAGCCTACGGAAGATGATTTGAAGGTCGTATATAAGGATTATGTACTCCGTCCTGGCGATCTGATTGATATAAGCATATTCGAGCTTCTGATTCCGGGCACACCTTGGGTTGAAACACGGCAAATATCTCAGGAAGGATATATAACGCTGCCACAGGTAAGGCAGGATATATTAGCCAGCGGTAAAACTGCACGTGAGCTACAGAAATATATAAAGAAGATTCTTCAGGAAGAGCAAATTTTAACCGACCCAATCGTTACGGTGATGGTGAGGGAGGCAAGGGGCAGAACATACAACATTTTAGGGTCGGTAGGATCTCCGGGTAGCAACATAATTCCAAGACCTGACTTTCGCATTTTAGATGCGTTGGCAGCTGCCGGCGGAGTATATCCGGTAGGCGGACCCAAACAACCCACAGTCAAAGAGATTTATATATTCAGGAATCCGAAGTCTTACAAAAACACAAATTCCGATTCCGATTTGTCCAGTTCTTCTCCGTCTAAAGGTGCTCTGCCGGTTCCGGTTATGCTGGCGGGCGTGAATGATCAGCCTATCGGGGAATCGGGACACTGGATATGGTCGAACGGAGAATGGAAATTCATCAAAGATACGCAAACAAGTAAGCCGGCGAAAAAGAAGCCAATAGCGAAACCTTCGACCAGGCCTACAACTAAACCCGCTGCGACAAAGGTAGTGAAACAAAAACAGAAAAAGATACGGAAAAAGGAAGAGGCACAATCCAGTCGTTGGGAAAAATTGGCAAGTACACTCCCCGCCCGAAGGACAATAGTAATTCCACTCGATAAGCTCGAGCAAGGAGATCCGCGATATAATGTCGTAATTCGCGATGGAGATACTATCTGGGTGCCTCGTCCGGTGCAGGGGGAATTTTATATAATGGGTAATGTATTGAGGCCTGGCGTATATTCGCTAACGGGAAGAGAGATTACGCTAAGGCAGGCAATATCAGCTGCTGGCGGACTTGGCCCGATAGCTGACCCGAGTAGATGTGAACTTATCAGACGAATAGGAGGCAATCAGGAACAGGTAGTCAAGATTAATATCGACGCAATATTCGCTGGTAAAGAACCTGACATCATATTGAAACCCGATGATATTGTTAATGTGGGAACTAATCCGATAATGCCTTTCCTTGCGGTAATAAGAAATGCTTTCCGCTTGACTTACGGTTTCGGGTTTGTCTATGACCGTAATTTTGCCGATATCGATTCGTTTGACGTACAGCAAAATCCAAAGGATAGGCGTAGAGCGGAAAGACAAAGAAGATTCGGATTTTAAGTCCTATAATTCTCCTATAAGCAGCATCGGCAACAAATGGTGATATTTGACGTATTATAAGATGTGCGACGTATTCGTATTATATGAAAAAATAAAAGGATATAGATAGAGAGTTTTGATGGAAGACAAGGAAACAGTTATCGATAATACGGAAAATCAAGCTCAGACAGTTGCAATCGGGCGCCGACGACGCAAAACACAGAAAGAAAATATACCGTGGTCTGCGATATTAACGCCGGAACGGTGGATAAAAATAACAGTTATCGGCATCCTGTTTTGTTTGCTATTTCGATACGATATCCGCCGAATGGTGCTGATATGGATAAACGATGGCAACTGGTCGCACGGATTTATCATACCGTTATTCAGCCTATATTTCCTACATCAGCGTAAGGAACAGCTGATGAATGTTGAGTATAGCACCAGCTGGTTCGGGTTGTTTCTGATGTTGATATGTATTCTGGGATATACCGCAAGTATTTATCCGCTAAAGATGGGATACCCACGATTGATTGCTCTTTTAGGTACGCTTTTCGGAATTGTTTTATTCTGTTGCGGGTGGAAGGTAATAAGGATAACGTGGCTTCCTATTTTGTTTTTGTTTTTTGCGCTACCATTACCGACGAGAACGTATGTTTGGCTGACTCTTCCGATGAGACATTGGGCATCGGAGGTGGCAGCTGCCTTTTTAAACATTTTGCCAAACATAGAAGCTAATGCTTATGGTGTGGTAATAGAGGGCGTCCATGCGGGAAAATCGTTCAGTTTGAATGTTGCGGAAGCTTGCGCGGGGATGCGATTGATGATGGCATTTTTCGCATTGGGGGTAGCGATGGCATATTTATCGGACAGGCCATACTGGCATAGGATAATTTTGGTATTGTTTACATTGCCGATTGCTCTATTCTGTAATTTTCTGCGAGTCATAATAACTGGCATTATATACATTTATGTAAATCCATTATTGGCGAGAGGTGGATTTCATACGACACTCGGACTGCTTATGCTGCCTTTGGCATTTTTGATGTATTGGGGCATAGCAGCGATACTTAATATGTTGTTTATAGAGGAAGAAGAAAATCCTGTAAGCAATGAATAAAGAAATATTAAAAAAACTGATTGCAGACAAATCCTTTGTTATTTGTACTCTTGTGCTGCTGATATCAGCCCTTGGAGTGGAAAGTTTCGCTCACGCATTAAAGCTACACTTTGTCAGGGCGCCCGTTCCGCTGCGTAAAAAGTTACAGGACTTTGACGTAAGTAAAATGTGGCCTTATAAGCTTATTAAGACGGTTAAACTCGATTCGGAAATAGTGGAGGCACTCGGTACCAAAGATTATCTGCAAATGATATTCGACGATACAAGTATGAAAGATGAGAATGCACCGGGCAAATATGTAAGTTTTTTCGTTACGTATTATACCGGCAGTCTCGATCAGGTACCACACGTCCCCGATGTTTGCTATCAGGGTGGCGGATATGATCCGATAGGTAGCGAAAACACCTATCTGACACTTCCCGATCTGGGACTGAAAAACAATAAATTGCCGGTAAGGGTGCTTTTCTTTCGCGATACCAAATCATTATTGCCGTCGGTCAAACCAGTAGTATATTTTTTCTCGGTAAACGGGAAATTCGAGGCAACAAGAAACAATGTCAGGCTTACTCTTGCCGATATAAGACAAAGGTACGCATATTTCAGTAAGGTTGAAATTGCTTTTTTGGGAGTTCAGCCCGATAAAAAACAGACTTTGGAGCTGACTGCGAAGTTTTTGAAGAAGGCACTTCCGATTCTTATGCACGAACATTGGCAGAATTGGAATAAGTTCATAACACAAAAGCATTCATCAAAGTAGCGAACAACTCTGTGAGATATATGGAGATTTGAAATGGCAGTAACTAAAAAAAGACTCAATAAACGCGTGGTAGCAATTTTGACCATCACATTGATGGTTCTAATGGCGATATTAGCGGGCATAATGATATGGGCAACATCAAAGAAAGACCCTACCATATATGCGAAACGCGGAGAAAAATTTCTTGCAGCTGGTCAGTATAAAGAAGCTGTACGTGCATATCAGCGTGCATTCCGCTATAGCAATAAAGACCCGAAATGGCTGGTCAAAATAGCGGAAGTCTATTATCAAATGGGGGAAGTGGGAAGAGCGTTGGGGACGTTGCAAAATGCAGTTATAATGGATCCGACTTTCATAAAGGCACAAAACAGACTGCTTGAGATTTTTTATGAAATATATGGCAGGAATGCTCCGCCGTCAGCTATGAGACGCTTTGAAGATGAAGCCCAAAAGCTTATCGATATGATACCCGAGAGAAAGCTTACGAGCGACCCGAAACTCAAGAAAATACTCGCCTTTGCATATCACTGCAGGGGAATTGCCAGATATGGTCGTCGAGCGGAAAGTGCATCACTTGAATCGGAAGCAATAGATGATATCAAAAAGGCTCTGGAACTCGATCCGCAGCCTGAGTA
>WFQY01000228.1 GCA_015486815.1 Phycisphaerae bacterium
ATTAGTTTTTTTGTTATCCTTTGTTTTGTAACCTCGTATTTTTTTAATCATCCCCGCTTGGACATATTTGCTGCCATCGTAAAGCCTCTGACGCAAAACCCCCGGTGGTCGGCCATCTTTGAGATATGCCTCGCTAAACGGCTCGAACTGTTGCTCAAAATAATACTTTGGTTTTTTGGTGAAGAAGAATATCTTCTCGAAATCCACGGTAAATCGGTCTTTGGCTGATGAGGGCATACAGTTATGAATAATAGTTCCGCTTGCTGTGGCAAAAGTATGCGGTTCTGAAAATAATACAATATCCCAATATCTACCGCAGTCTTTAGCTTTACGGATAGAAACAACTTCATACATTGATTTATTGTTGTGATGAGTAGATACCCGCGTTCTAATTTCTCCTTTATAATATATTTTTCCGTTTTGTTTATTTCTGTATTCCTGCATTTTGCATTCATATCTCAGCCTTGCACAAATAGTTCTTATATTATCTGCAAGCAATCTGTTTTTAGCGAAACCCAATCTCCACCTTCGGTTTTTCCTGTCGTAATGCCCATCTCCATCTAAATACCCAAGCAGAAGATAATGCAAGAACTTATTACTTCGACTCCACACAGCGTTAGTGAGGTGTTTAGTATATGCAGTTCTACCCGCGACATACTTGCTCAATACTCCCAAAATTACATCGCTAAAGATGTTAATAGTCATTCCGTTTGCGCTGGTTTTATGTTTCTTGCACGTTCCATCATAACGGGAAACTATACGCGACAATATACGGTATCTTCTGATTTCTTTGGTATGTGATGCTATTTGTACACACTTATCCCTCCCCCCTAAAGACCCCTCTGCTATGTATAGCCCAATTAAATATCCGACAATATCGGGAACATATTTAATCTCTTTTACGGAAGGAGGGAGTTTGGATGATTTAAGCACCTGTCCAACCCTCACATCTTTCGCTTGCAAAATTGTGTCGTCTGACAAAACAAAAAGATGGTCGCCCGTAGATTTTATAATTTCACCACTACGCAACCTTATTTCCAATAAATTTTGTGGTAATTTGTTTTCTATCCATTGCTGGACTTTTTGCCATTTAGAACCATCCCATAATTGAACGGTACCAGGGTTTAACCTCGCCAAATCCTTTAAGGTAGAAACTATAACCCCTTTTTGTGTTTTTGCATATAGTTTTGTAGAACCAATTAAACAGTTAGGCTTATACCATATTATCTCATTGCGTAATATGAATTGTAATTTATCTGTCATTCCGATAACAAATCTTGCAGGGATATTGCATAAGCTCTTGCGCTGGATAGAGATATATCTGGGGTCTTGTTTGCCTTGAAATTTATGATTATAGTCAAATCGTTTTCTGGAAAGTGATTTTGATTTTTCTGTGGTATAGTCGTTTGTCCCATTTCCGCTACCCGCATAAGTGTCGCCAAGATTTACCCATACTGTTCCTGTGGGCTTGAGAACACGTTTTACTTCTGCGAAGATTTCAAGCAGGTGGTCAATATATAGCTCGAATGTAGGTTCAAGTCCTAATTGTCCATACCACGCACCGCATTTCTGGCAAAAGGAAGATTGCGTTGTTCTGTTGTAATAATCTGTGTATTCTCTATAATTATCTTTGCCTTTAATGCTGAATTTTTCTTTGGCATAGTCCGTTTTTCCGCCAGATGAATTTGGCCATTTTGTTTCTACTGTTTGAAATACGTGTTTACAATCTTTATCACCACCCCAGATTTGTTTTATGTCATCTCCATAATTGCGCAATGCCCAGTATGGCGGTGAGGTAACTACACAATCGATACATTCATCGGGTAGCCTTCGAAGTATCGATAGTGCATCGCCGTTGAATATTGTGATTTTACGTGTCTTAAAATATATCCTTTTCAAAACGGTATATCCTCATCATCAAAATCTTCCGGTGGTAATTCTTCCGTATTTTGCGCCTCTTGCGTGTTTTCCTGCTTGACCGATACCAGAGTAGGCAAAGGCAAAATCTCGCTTTCTATACGCACTTCTGTTTGTCCGGTGAGCGATTTTGCCCTATTCATTGCCTTCTTCCACACCTCTGCATCATCTTCCGTATAAACTCCTCCGGATATTACGTGATGGTTAAGTTTAGTCTTGATATTGTAGTAATGCGGGTGTCCTTTTTGCGTCTTGCAGAATACACGCCAGATAAGCCAATCCCAGAACAGGCTACGTTCGGCTGGCAAGTGTAATGCTTTTTGGAATAGCACAATATCATCTTTTGTGAGTTTAGCGAAGAAATCTGCTATCTCTTTTTCATTTTCAGCTGCGTCGATAATCGCCTCATCTTTCTTTAAGTCAGTGCCAGTAATAAGTTTATATTGCACTACTCTGTCGAAGTCTGTTTGTATGGTAAGTAATTCATCATCGGTTTTGCCTTTGAACCTATTCCGAAGTGGAATAATATAAGGCATCGTTTGAGGGTCTCGAAACATATCTATCTGTCCCATATCTTTCGGTGATTTCCACACACTTAAAAGTTCAATTATACCTGCGATTGATGGACGCTTGTCTTTGATAGCATAAAATTCTATTGCCTTTAACACGTCTTTTTTAAGCCAAACCTTTAACTTCTTATGCCACAAGGACATAACGATACCATCCTTGTCTTTCAATGTTGGAAAATAGCGAATAAGCGTGTTCGATACATCAATCCATTCTGATTCTGTCATTGGTTTTGCTCCTCTCTAATTCGTTTAAGCATATTTTGACGCCATTCGTCATCGGAATATCCGCATCCGTTATTATCTTTTAACGGAAATAGTCCACGCCAGCCATTTCTGATAGACTGCTCAATACAGGCTATCGGGTCTGGTTGCTGTTCGAGAAATTTTAATTGCTTTTTAGCTGTTGTAGGCATGATTTTATGCTTGATTTCCTTACGATATTTGAGCCAGCTATCCCACGTTTCGGCAAAGCCTTTTTTTTCTTTTAGTTTTTCGGGAATTTCGGTCAAATCTGCTCTTTTATCCTTTTTCACCTTGGGGGGAATGTCAGTATGAGCGCAGCGATTACTGACAAGGGGGGATTTCTTATCTCCTTCATTACTATACTTATTTAATATGTTCATATTTTTATGAAGGCAGCCTTCATAATTTTGTGAAGTCTGCTTTCCCTCTGAGATGAAGTCTGCTTTCATAAGAGAGGGGTGTGTTGCTCTTATCCAACGTTTGCGGCCATCGAATTTTACCGTTGTTAAATATTGCAATTTTCGCAGTTTTGTAAGCATATTTGCAAGGCTTTTTTCTGTACATTGAACAAATTCCGCAAGATATTGATTACTGGCGTAGCACCCTTCGCCCCTGTCGAGTGAGTGAATTTCGATAAGCAAAATCTTTTCCGCCCAACTTAAATTTGTGTCAAGATATAATTCTTTCGGTATCCAAACACCCTTAAAATCTCTCTCTTTTTGTTCCATCTTTATTCTCCCCTAAATAAGCATAAAATAAGCCCACTGGCAGGCGAACCCTGCGAAACTCCCACCAGCAGGCTTAATACGCAAATATTTAATTGTTTTGTAGTCAGGGTTCATATTTTCTACTTTATCTCAAACTTTTACTCCTGTCAAGAAAAAATTTGCCCCTGCCAGCGGAAAAACTCGGAGAAAACCGCCAGCAGAGGCTGTAAACAAACCACAAAGGGGTGAAATGAAGATGATTTGTTGTCGAGTTTTTCATTTATAATACTCCAAGAAACTGCCGTCTCTTTCACTTTAATTATACCACAAAAACCCAAAAAATGCAAATCGAAATTTACAATTATATGTGAGGAAGTATGTAAAGTGATACTGGTAGAAGGTTTAGGCGAAAAATACGATCAAATAAAATGGGAAGATAGACCCGACACTCCACCCACAATCTCCCGTGCGGGCAGGAAGAAATCCTCCGCTTCCTGCCCATTTAATATTATCACAGATGATTTTTCACCTCGCTATGAAGGTAAAATAGAAGCGCAATCGGGTATTAGGCTTACGTCTAAATCGGAATTTAGGCGTAAATTAAAAGAAAAAGGTTTAATCCAGTTATAAGGGAGCAAAAATTATGGACGAAGAACAAGTAGCACAAACGGAACAAACGGAACAGCCAGCGGTAAATCAGGACCCTGACACGAATGACGGTGGGGAATTAGACCTCTCCGCTCTCAACGACCTCGAAGTTATCACCGATGACGAGGCGAAAATCAGGGAATTAACAGAGCAGACCCAAGAGCAGGTTCAGCCAGAGGCTATCGATACCACTCAACAGCAAGCCGAACAGGGCGAGCAAATCGAGGCGCAAGAGGAGTTCGCAGAAGAACAAGCACCAGAGCGGGAATACCAACTGCAGGAGCAAGTTCCACCTGTCCAGCCAATACCTGTTGAGTCGATTAAAGCCAACCTCGACCAGATGATGGGAGAGGATATTAAGCAGCTGGACAATATCTTGGACACGGGCGAGGGTTCGCTATCCGAAGCGGTATCGAATATCCTTGCCAAATACACACAGGCTATTGGCTATGAGATTGCCTCATCGCTACAGCCCGTTATCGCACCAATGCAGCAGCAATTAGAGCTGCAGCAGGTGCAAGGACTCTGGCAGCAATTCGCAGCACAACACCCAGACGCAGCTAACGACCCCCAAATATTTAACACAATGCGAGGTATCCTCGAAAAGGGCGAAGCTACTACTTACGAAGCTGCTTACGGACTTGCCAAATTCCGCACGGGCAAGGTGAGCCAATCAAATGTCGCAAAGCCTAACCAAAATCAGCCCGATAGGGCTAAACAAATGGCAGCATCGCTTATATCGAATACTGCTACAAGACAGCCCTCGTCAGCGCCGAGCAATACCTCCGAAGATGTAGAGGGCGCATTTAAGACCGCAATGTTGCAACTTGGTGTAACGTAAAGATTTAGGTTATTTTTTAAGAAAGGAAAACGACTATGGCTATTACTTGGAATATGCTATTGACAACCACCTTCCTGAATTACAGGAAGAAATTCATAGACAATGTATCTCAACATATCGCCTTCAAAGCTGCGCTTAAAGCCCATAACGGCGTTGAGCGTAGGGTAGGCGGTACTGAATGGGAAGGTACTGGACAGATTGCTATACCGCTTATGACCGAATTGTTCGATAGCGACTTTAAGTACCTATCGAGCAAGACGGACACATTCTCCGCTAACTACTTCGAGGATGCAAAGGTCGCCAGCTACAACTGGGGAACAGCGGTATTGCCAATCAAAGTCAAGTGGCTGGACGTTGTCGACAACGCCGGTATCGCAAAGATGATTGACTATATGAAAACCAAGATGACGCAGTTAGAGCTTACTATGGCGAAGCAAATCAATAAGACGCTTTGCAGCACAAGCTCTGATGCAAATGCGCCTGACGGTATCAAGGAAATCATCTTCCCGTACAAATCGGGCGATGCTACATACGGAACGTGGAATACTGTCGGCGGAATTGACAGCTCCACAAATTCATTCTGGCGTAATAAATACGTTGACGCCTCGTCTCTGACGCCTCGAAAGGCAATGATTCAAGGCTGGAATGCCGTCTATGCGGAAATAGGGCAGGGACCGAACCTCTATATTGCAGACCAGAAGGCGTTTGAGACCATCGATGAGGACGTCTATAACAAGGTTGAATACAGCCTTGTTGGCAAGGTTGCCTCCCAGAAATCTGTCGATATAGGACACCCGACACTGCTGTTTCACGGCTCGACTATTGTCTGGGATGCGGAAATTTCCAACCCCATCGATAGCGGCGCAACAGGGATAATTTACGGTATCAACACAATCTACACCAAAGAGACCATCAACAGTAAGGTTGACCATAAATTCTTCCCGTTTGAAGGCCCGCGAGGCGATAGCTCCGCCCTGATTTCGCAGGCGTTAATGGTGCATAGGCACTGCTTAACGACTACGAATAGGCGGGCGAATGTCGTAGTTTACGGTATCTCGTAGTAGTCCCGTTGGCGCTCCCTTTGGGTTGACCGCCCGATGGTGGTCAACCCAAAGTGGGGTATTATGTGTTAGGA
>WFQY01000229.1 GCA_015486815.1 Phycisphaerae bacterium
AAGTAATAATATTCCGCATAAAATTCTCATAAATTCTCCAGTTATCCTGAAAATGATTATTATAGACATTATCCGAATAAAAGGCAATGAAATCATTATTTTCTCTGTGATGGTAGCGGAATGTTGAGATACGCCATCACTTTTTTGATGTCGTCCCATACTTTGATTTTATCTGCGGGATTACGTAGCAAATATGCAGGATGATAGGTAGGCATAAGCTTCGCTACTCCTCCGGTGTTAGTGCCCGGACCGTCGAAGCAATAATCGAAAAACTGTCCTCGAAGTTTACCGATGGATTCATTGGTATCGAGTAGGG
Source organism: Phycisphaerae bacterium (assembly GCA_015486815.1). GTDB lineage: Bacteria > Planctomycetota > Phycisphaerae > JAAYCJ01 > JAAYCJ01 > S014-18. The sequence continues at coordinate 317 of WFQY01000229.1, forward strand.
TTTTGGCAGCTGGCGAACCGAGCGCTATTATGACTTTCGGCCTGATTATCCGAAGCTGTTCGAATACGTATTTACCGCAAGCTATTATTTCTTGCGGGTTGGGTGTGCGGTTTTGGGGTGGTCTGCATTTGAGAATATTTCCAATATATACATCCTCACGTTTTAGCCCCATACCTTTGGTGATTATATCGGTGAGCAGTTTACCCGCTCTACCGACAAACGGTCTGCCTTGTCGGTCTTCCTCGAAGCCCGGCGCTTCACCGACGAAAAAGATTTCAGCGTCGGGATTGCCTTCGCCAAATACCATATTCGTTCGTGTTTGACCAAGCGGACATTCCTGACAATTTTCAAGTTTAGCTTTAAGCTGATCTAACGTCGATTGTTTGGAATCGGCATCGGCTGCTATTATATCGCTTATATCGTTTGTATTGCTATTGGCAGTTTTCACCGTTTCGGGGATGAATCGGATGTTCCAGAATTTCAGTAATTCGTTAGCTGACATTTTTGTATTCCTTACCCTCGTTATGGTTTTCCAATTCGCCTTTTAGCGGTTCTTCGCTGGTATCCGTTATTTTAACCGAACATATACGGTTATCCAGAGATTCTTTTGCTATAAATTGCACCCTGAAATATTGGTCAGCCCTGCCGATGCATTTATAGTGATTATTGATAGGTTGCGTCTGTTCGACCAATATGCGTACCGTTTTATCGATGAATTTTTCGTAATATTTGTCTTTTAGCTGATTTTCGAGCTGACGAATTTCGCTGAGTTTTCGTTTGATTATTTCGGACGGTGCCATTTTGTCTTTCCAGTTATAGGCAGCGGTACCTTTGCGGGGGCTAAAGGGGAAGATATGTATTTTTGAAAATTCCGCTAATTCGCAGACTTTCAACGTTTGGCGAAAATCCTCTTCCGTTTCGTAAGGAAAGCCTACGATTACATCGGTAGTCAGAGCGACATCGGGTAGATATTTTCGGGCGTGTTCGACAGCTTGCATATAATCCTTTATTCGATATTGTCTTGCCATTTTTTGCAAGATCGCATCCGAGCCCGATTGCAATGGCAGATGCAAATGGTGTGCGGTTTTATCCGAACTGGCGAGTACGGATAATAATTCATCTGTCAGGTCAAGCGGTTCAAGGCTCGAGAGTCGCAATCTTTTAAGTCCTTCCAATTCGAGGAGATTTTCGATAATTTTCACGATCGGTTGCTCTTTGCTGTTTCGCAGGCGGGACTTTTTTGCGGTATCTCTGCCGTATGCTCCTAAAAAGATGCCACAAAGTACGATTTCCTTATGCCCCGAAGCTATCAGATTTTGTGCTTGTTTGATAACTTCGTTCGGGTCGAGTGATTTGATTTCGGGTCTGAAATGGGGAATGATGCAATAGCTACACTTAGCATCGCAACCGTCTTGAATTTTAAGAAATGCCCTGTGTCGTGCTAATGGAAATTTGTTCTTGACCTTTTTACCAAAACCGTGTTTTATATTACTTGTAGAAAAGAGGTTATTGTTACAGGCATCGCAGATATTGTCGGGCTCAGGTGAAAAATCCTTGCCTATGATATGTAGAGAAAGATATTTCTCTACCGCAGAAAAAATTCCCTGACGATGGTCAGCACAAAGAACAATCTGCGGTATCGACGAGAGAAAAGAATCGTCAGCGATTGTCGCATAGCATCCGAGAAGAAAGATTTTGGCATCCGGATAGAGGCGCGAAAGCTTGCGTATAAGTCTTCGGGATTTTCCCGAAGCGGTTGATGTAACGGCGCAGGTATTGACGAGGCACAATTCGGGCGTTTCGCCTGAACGTGCTTCGAGACAGCCTAACTGCTCGAGCAGAAGTTTTAGCTGGTCTCCTTCCGCCTGTGCAACTTTACATC
>WFQY01000230.1 GCA_015486815.1 Phycisphaerae bacterium
CTTCTCTGCTATTCAATATAAACAACTCCTATGAAAAAGCCTCTCCTCTTCTCCTCAAAAGAGGAGATAAACGTAAATATGTAATTTGTATTGTCCCGAACATCAACAGTAAAAATTACAAAAAATTCATTGAACAATACACTGAAATCAAGTTACAGCTCCTCTATCTCCTTTATCTTGTTTTGCAGTGCTTCGTCGGTTTTCTTTTCGTATTCTTTGGTCAAATCCTGTATATCTTCCTTGGCTTTTTCCGCATCGTCTTCCGGCAGTGAGCCTTCTTTCTTCTCCGTATCGATTTTCTTGTTCGCATCTCTGCGTGCATTGCGAATAACTACTTTAGTATGTTCGCCAAGCTGCTTGACCTGATGAGCAAGCTGTTTTCTGCGTTCACCCGAAAGGGGCGGAATGGTGAGCCTAATTATCCTACCGTCCGAATTCGGCGTGATGCCTAAATCGGAAGCCTGTATCGCTCGTTCGATTTCCTTGATGGAGCTCGGATCGAACGGCTTGATTATTATCAGATTAGCTTCGGGTGTCGATATGCCTGCTAATTGGCGAAGCTCCGTTGGCGTACCAAAATAATCAACCTTGATATACTCGACCAAAGCGGAGCTTGCTCTGCCCGTGCGAATGCCTCTGAGTTCGGTTTTGAGAAATTCCACAGCATTTGACATCTGCTCTTCCGCTTCAAGTAGAATATCGTCAACCGGCATAGCTACCTCCATCCTGAAATTATTTATTTAAACTGACCGATTTTAAATACCGTTTTTTGCGTAACTCTTTATTTACCAATAATTATACACAAGCTGTCATTCCCGCGAAAGTCGAAGATGCCGTTGGTGCGGGAATCCATACTCTTACCGACCAAGTGAATCCCGCATCTCCACTACGTTCCGTGCGGAATGACGCGGTGGAAACAAATAATTTTGTGCAAAATCGGTCAGTTTGAGAAGGTTACTTTATCTTCACTTCTCTGCCGAGTTCCGCTGATTTGTAAATTGCATCGAGCATCTTCTGTACAACCAGACCTTCCTCACCGGGAGCAAGACATTCCTTACCATCGCGGATACATTCGATAAAGTGCCTCATCTTAAAGTTAAACCCTACTTCATCACCGACATAAGAAGGCTCGACATTCATCATATACCCGTTCATATCCGTATAAATTTTAGCTGGGTCATAGGTTCCCCCGCCTTTTGTTCCCATCACTTGAACGTTGAATATGTCTTTTTCGATGTGCGCTACAAAGCTCGATTCTATCGTAAGCGTCATACCGTTATCGAACGTCATAAAACCGACTGCCAAATCTTCAACGGTATACGTTTTATAATCCCAGTTTGGCCAGGGACAGACCACATCGCTTTTCTTATTTCCCATATATGTATAACACGCACCTCTGGCACTTGTCGGTTTGGGTGAGCCTACTATATAATGTGCCATCTCCAAAAGATGCACACCTATATCAATCATAGGCCCGCCGCCCTGAAGTTCTTTTCTACCAAACACTCCCCAATTGGGAATGCCTCGCCTACGTAATGCCTGCACTCTGACATAGCAAACATCGCCGAAGACACCTTCGTCATATTGCTTTTTCAAAAACTGAGCTGACGGCGCAAACCGCCATTGAAATGCAATCTGCAACAGCTTTTTATTCTTCTTAGCTGCCTGCACCATCTTTTCCGCCTCTCTCGCATTCATCGCCATTGGCTTTTCCACCAATACATGCTTACCCGCATTGAGTGCGTCAACCGTCGGCTGATAGTGAAGTTTATTTGGCGTGCAAACGCAAACAGCGTCAAGCCCCTTCAGCTTGAGCATATCCTTCCAGTGTTTAAATGTCTTTTCTATCCCGAATTCCTTCTTTACCTGCTCAAGCATCTGCTCGTTTACATCAGCAGCTGCTATCACTTCAGCACCTTCGACAGGAAGAAGACATTTGATATGATATTGACCAATACCACCTGCTCCGATAATTCCGACACGAACATTCTTTTTGCTCATAATCATAGCTCCTAAATATTCTAAAATATTCGGCTTATTGTAAAATCACACATTTACCTGTCAAGCAGGAAAAAATGTTTTTTATCCGTTTTGTTTTATGTATGCGAAAATAGCCTTAGCAAACGTTTCGATACGACCCGCCCCTTCAGGGGCGGGACTACTCAACGCACGAAAAAACACCCCGCCGATCACTGAGTGTCCCAACGGTTCCGGAAAATTATCTTACCGGTCGCTGAGTGATCCCGTCCCAACGGGACGGAATCGTATCGAAGCGACACAGCGATCTCATCTGTTCAAAAATCCCAAAAATCTCAAAACGCTCGAATATTGCGTTTCTCGTCCATATTCCGCAATTGACATTCTAACATTCTTAAGAATGTTAGAATGTCCCAAACAGGTATAAGACCACTGTTTCAATGCGAATTTCCTTGTTCTTATATTCTTAAATGCGAAGCATGCCGTCGGTGAATATCAGAATGTCAGAACAAAGCCGATTTGACCGACACTCAATTATTAACTTAATTTTCTTGAACAGCCCACCATAGATGATTAACATAATTATGTATTCTATTTAGGGAGAACAAACGATGGCTAAGAAACAAATCAATGTCGCACTCATCGGCCAAAA
>WFQY01000231.1 GCA_015486815.1 Phycisphaerae bacterium
ATATTATTTGGAGGAAAAGTGATGGGTGATATAAAACGCATAGTTGTTGTGGGTTGTTCCGGTGCCGGAGCATTGGCTGCGAGGACATTGAAAAAACTCGATCCTTCTCTGGAGGTAACGATAATAAGGGAGCAGGAAGAAAAGGGACTGCTGACGCGTTGTGCCACTCCTTATATTGCTACCGGAGAGGTAACGGTAGATGCTTCGTATAAAGACGATAAAATCTTTCTCGATCAGCAAATTCAGCTGATAAACGTCAAAGCGGTCGGAATAGATAAAGTTGCGAAGAAAGTAACAACTGCGGACGGAATGAGCTACGGATATGACAAACTTGTCTTGGCGACGGGAGCTAAGCCGATAGTATTTCCTATCGAAGGAATAGACCTTGCGGGAGTCTTTACTCTTCGCACGAGTGGCGATGCGGTGAATATTCTCAATTGGATAAATTCCAGGCGAGTGAAAGATGTTGTTTTGATTGGAGCGGGAGCTATCGGACTGGAGATAGCATATCTGACAGCTGACCACGGTTTGAATGTAACTATCGTGGAGAAGATGGATCATATCCTGCCTGGCATACTTGATGAGGATATGAGTGATGAAGTTGAAAAGTATATTGCGGAGAAAGGTGTTAGCTTAAAATGTGGTCAAACGATAAAAGCTATTACCGGTGAAAAGGAAGTTCAAAGCGTTGAATTAGCATCGGGCGAAAGCATCAAAGCGGAAATGGTAATTGTTTCAGGCGGTGTCAAACCGAATACTGATTTAGCCAAGCTTGCGGGGCTGGAAATAGGGCGGTTAGGCATAAAGGTAGATGAATATCTACGTACGTCCGATCCGGATATATACGCAGCTGGCGATGTGATTGAATATAAAGATTTTGTTACGGGTGTGCCGTCAGCAGGGCGGTTACGTCCTAATGCTGTTATCGCAGGCAGAGTAGCTGCTAAGAATATTTTAGGCTATAAGATTAAATATCCGGGACTCATCAATAGTTTTGCTACGAAATTTTTCGATAAATGTATAGCTGGCGCCGGCATTTCGGAATCGCGGGCAGCTGAATATGATATTAAAGCTGTAACCGCCAAACAGGCTTCGATAAGCAAGCATTCGATGATGAAAGGGCGCAAGCCTTATACGGTCAAATTGATATTTAGCGATGATAGTAAGAAGATAATCGGCGGACAAATAGTAAGCGATGATATTGCACCGGTCAAACATATAGATGTAATAGCAGCTGCTATCCGAACGGGTATGACAGCGTTGGATTTATCGACATTTCGATGCGCAGGTCAGCCCGAGATTTCTCCCGACCCGGGTATCGAGCCGATAGCGGTAGCAGCTGGTACTGCCTGGCGAAAATTGTATGAATCGGATAAAATCGGGTGAATGATAAATTTTGAGGAGTTTTGACAGATGTACGTATTTCACAATAAGGTATATCAAAAAAACGAAGAGCAGGCGAAGATAGTGTTCAGCGGCGGCAAGGAATATGAGTTAGGTCCTGCTCCGGAATTCGGAGGTCAAGAGGGTCTGTTAAGCCCCGAAGATATGCTTGTAGGATCGGTCAATAGCTGTCTGATGATGACGTTTTTCTACTTTATCAGAAAAGATGGCATTAATATTTTATCGTATGATTCGCAAGCAGCTGGGACTGTCGAGAAGGGCAGAGACGGACTGCGATTTACGAAAATAGAAGTGAATGCGACGGTGGTTATCGAATCAGCTAAGCTTTCTGAGAAGGTTGAAAACTTTGGTCAGCTTGCGGAAAAATATTGCCTTGTAAGTAACTCACTTTCTTGTGAGGTGGAATATAATTTGCAGGTGCAAGTTCATTAGCTTAAAGGCTGTTAGCTTAGACAAATAAAATTCGCAACATTCCCCAAAATCACTGAAGTTCCTCTCTAAGTTTAATCTGTTATTCTTGACGGCTGGGATGTTGGTCTGTAAAATCATAGCTTTATATATATTTGGAGTTTTCGCGATATGCCGTCAGGAAATCCTGCTGATATAGAATTGCTTGTGCTCGATGTCGATGGAGTAATGACAGCTGGCGATGTTATTCTGGATGAGACAGGTCGGCTAAGCTATCATTTTAATGTGCAGGACGGAGCGGGAGTGAAATATTGGCGTCGTAACGGTGGAAAGGTAGCGATAATCACCGGCAGAGAATCACAGGCGGTTCAGCTTCGAGCTGAAATGCTCGGCGTTGATTTTGTCTATCAGAAAGCATTAAGAAAAATAGATGCATATCGTGATTGTTTGACAAAAGCTAACGTTAAACCGGAAAATGTTTGTTGCATCGGCGATGACCTTCCTGATCTGCCGGTTATGCTAAATTGCGGATTTGCTGTTGCGGTTGCGAATGCTGTCCGCGAGGTAAAGGTGTATGCCGATTACGTAACGAGAGCTGCCGGCGGTGACGGAGCGGTGCGTGAAGTGATAGAATTGCTTCTGCGGGCACAAGGGAAATGGGATAATTTGATATCGGGATATACCAATCAGAAAATAGAACTTACGGGAGATAAATAATGTGGATCAGACGTTTACTGCTGGCTAGTGTTACGCTGGCAATTATCATAGCTTTTTATTTACTCTATGCTACGATATTCGCTCCTCCGCCCGAAGCTGTCGAAAAGCTCGCTCCGATTAAACCTACTAAGCCGCCGAGAGAATTAACAACTCAGGAAATAAAAAAACCAGGCAGCTTTATGCGCCCGGAAGAGGTGGTAATGTCAAGTCCGGGCGAAAAGGCATATTTCGAGCGATATTCGAATAATCGGCTGCTTTATCAATTTAGAGCTGACCATTGGAAACCTGCGGGCAAACCCGGAACGTTCGATCTTACCGCGCCGGAATTGAGAGTTTTCCTCAAAAGAGGGCAGATTATAAATGTTTCTGCTGAGCAAGGCTGGATTGAGACCAAGAAAACCGGAGGCACGAGGCTTGACCCTATCAAAGGATACCTTAAAGGTAGGGTGCATATTTTTATTGATAGGGGTACCGATCCGCACAGAAGTGCGCCGGAACTTAGGCCCGAAGATATTATCCATATTTGGCTCGATGAGGTAAATTTTAATCTCGATCTCAATAGAATAGAAAGCAAAAGTCCTATCACTGTCGAATCGTTCGAAGCTGATATGATAGGCAAGGGATTAAGCATCAACTGGAATGAAGTTACCAATCAGATTGAGTTCCTACGAATAGACAGGGGCGACAAGCTGGTTTTGTATAGCGGTGCGGATATTGTTCAGGTTGAAGTCCCCGGAAGTGAAAATCAGGCGAAACCCCGAAAAACCGGTACGCAAAGAGGCTTATTTGGCGTTTTGCCCGAAATTTCCGCTGAAACGCCCGCTCAGCTTGCAGAGAAATTAAAGCGCATCCGTCAGCAAAAACAGAAGGCAAAACAGAGGGCAAAACAGGAAGCAAGGTCAAAGCTTGCCCAAGCTACTCAGCGATCCGTTACTACAACTACGAGTGCACCAACAACTACAACATCACCGACCACCAAACCGCGTTCCAGCAGATCGTATGTCCTTACATTTACCAGCGATGTGAATATCTATCAATATAACAAGGTCAAACTGACCGGTACGATGAAGTGTAAGAAACTTAAAGTTATTTTTGATCTGCCACGAAGCTCAGCCCGATCACGTCGAGGGCAAGCTGAGAGTACCAAACCCGCAGCACAGACCCAACCTTCGCCAAGGAAAAAGCAAACAGGCAAGCGGCTTGAGATATTCTGGAAAGGCCCGCTTGAAATGAAACCGATACACCTGCCTTACTCTCATAAAAGACGGTTTCATATAATTGCTTTCGGTCAGCCAATAAAAATCAATCAGATAGGACAGGGAAAAGCACGATGTAAAAAACTTACGTATTTCCAAGAAGCCAAGCAGCTTTGGCTTGATGGTACGACAGCTGAACCGGTGGTAATTACCAAAAAGCCTAATCGAAAAATCG
>WFQY01000232.1 GCA_015486815.1 Phycisphaerae bacterium
CAATAGCCCCATAATTGAAAAGTCTATTTCACATATATATTTTTTATCATTCATTCAGCTTTATATAAGACCTGGCAGAACTTTTCTTGCTTCGTCCTTAAGAATAATCGAAATTTGTCTGTCGGTATCAAGCCTGACGACTTTTCTCGCAACCTTAGTCGCTTGTTCGATTGTAACGGAACGTATCATCTTTTTGACTTCCGGAATAGAATGGGGAGCCATAGAGAATTTTCTTAATCCGAAGCCAAGCAAAAGCAGAGTAAACTCGGGTTGACCTGCCATCTCGCCGCATAACGAAACCTCTATCTCGTTGCGATTACCCTGACGAATTACATCACGTATCAACCTAAGAACAGCTGGATCCGCAGGAGTATATAAATTTGCAACTCGTTCGTTGGCGCGATCGACCGCGAGAGTATATTGAATAAGATCATTGGTTCCGATACTGAAAAAGTCAACTTCTTTCGCTAAAAACGATGCCTTGATAGCTGCCGCCGGTGTTTCTATCATTACTCCAATGGGAATATCGCGTTTGAATTCTATCCCTTCTTCTTCCAAATCTTCTATCACGTCGTTAAGAATCATTTTCGCTTGACGAAGCTCCATAACTTGGCTTATAAGCGGAAACATTATTTGTAGCTTTCCTATAACCGAAGCTCGTAATATAGCGCGAAGCTGACGTTTGAACACATCCAGATGACGAAGGCAGAATCGAATCGACCGGCAGCCCAAAAATGGATTACGCTCAGGCTCACGGGCTTGAGTGTATTTGTCCGCTCCGAGGTCAAGCGTTCGGATAACCACAGGCTTGTTGCCAGCAGCCTGCAGTACGTCAACATAAGCCTGATAGTGTTCTTCTTCGCTTGGCTCACGTTCTCTACTTAAATATAAAAATTCCGTCCGATACAAACCGACACCCTCAGCTCCCGCACGAATACATTCTTCTACCTCGTGCGGAAACTCGATATTCCCGAGCAACGTTACCTTAACACCGTCACGTGTAACCGCTGGCAGTTCTCGTGTTTCAATAAGTGCACGCTCAAATTCCGTTTGCTCTTGTAGCTTGAGTTTCGTTTCCTGAATAGTCGCTTCGTCGGGGTCAATAATCACCAATCCGCGATAGCCATCGATTATGAGGGTATCTCCCGGACTGACGTCAGCTGTTATGTCATTTAACCCTACCACCGCAGGAATACCAAGTGCGCGGGCAACAATAGCGGTATGCGAAGTATGGCCGCCTGCATCGGTGGCAAATGCAAGCACGTGTTTTCGATCGAGACTTGCTGTCTGCGAAGGCGTAAGGTCGTGAGCTACAATGACTACATCGGAATCCAAATTAGCAAGGTCTTCTTTTCGCCCGCCCGTAAGATGTCTCATCAATCGTCTATCGACATCATAAACATCTTTGACACGTTCACGAAAATAACTATCGTCTATATCGAGAAAATCTTTTACATGCCTACGCATTTCCACGGAAACCGCATAAGGGGCGGAATAGTGATTTTCCCTGATCGAGTTTTCCATCCTTGCTCTGACCTGCGGATCATTCAGAATAGCGATGTGAAAGTCGAAAATCCTTGCGGTTTCCTCACCATGCTTTTTTGCTATTTTTTTGCGGAGTTGCTCTATTTCTTTTATCGAAGCCTGTATCGCCTTATTGAGAAGATCAAGCTCATGTTCTACTTCTTCAGGCTTGATTTTCCTCGCTGAGACAGTAAACTGCTGAGCGTCAAGTACCAAAGCAGGTGCTATCGCCAAACCGTGCGAAACAGGAATACCTTTCTTAATTTCCATTGGTTGATTATCTCACCTATTCTTCTTCGAATTTTTCTTTTTCTATTAAATTTGCTATCGCATCAACTGCTTGTTGAGCGTCGCTACCCTGTGCTTTTATTGTTAAGGTTGTACCCTTACCCGCAGCTAACAATAAAACTTCCATTATGCTTTTAGCGTTTACAGCTTGTTCTCCTTTGTGTATGGTAATATCACTATTAAACTTGTTGGCAAGCTCCGCAAGCAGCATTGCCGGCCGAGCGTGCAATCCCATCTTATTTTCTATCTGCACATCTCTGACAACCGCATTATCGTTAGGGCTATTTGTGTTCATATCATTATATAAAAATTTTTGACTTCCTAATCGCATAGTCCGCTCCGTTAAATTGTCTGCTCACCCGTCCTTACAATAAACTTTAATCGATTACTATCTTCTGTAGTCTTTGTCAATCGGGTATTTCCTCAGCTTCATCGATTAGTTCATTTATCTGTTCGACAGTTTCCGCCTGTCTGAGAAATTTCCTAAATGTATCCCGCTGAAGGTGTTTGAATATTGTCTCCATCGCTTGTAGATGTTGTTCCGCATTGTCTGCCGGAGAAAGCAGTAATATGATAATATACACAGGTCCGCGGTCGAGAGCTGCAAAGTCAACTCCTGACGAACTTCTCGCGACAGCTGCCACCAGCTTATCTGTTGACGGATGTTTGATATGTGGCACCGCTACTCCTTTACCGAAGCCGGTACTTCCTTGTTTCTCACGTTTTATAATCGCTTTGATTATTCCGTCCGCATCTTCGGGTTTGACACTGCCCGCCTCCACAAGTTTGTTTACCATCTCTTTGATTACCCCGTCTCTGTCGGTTGCTTGCAGTTCCGCAATAGTAGCTTTTTTGTTTAC
>WFQY01000233.1 GCA_015486815.1 Phycisphaerae bacterium
CTATTAAAGATGATATGGATAAAGGAAAATGCTCCCGATGTGTGGAGCAAGACGTATAAGATGCTTACGGTAACAGGCATACTCAATCATCGTCTTACTGGCGTCTTGAGTGTCGATCCGACAATGGCGGGTACTACGATGGCGTTTGATGTAGCTCGAAGAAAATGGGACGATGAACTTCTAAAATTGGCGGATGTTGATAGTGCGATTTGGCCTGATTTGTATGAGCCCGGGCAGATAATCGGTACGATAAAATCGGAATTAGCAGAGCAAATGAGACTGCCTAAAGATACACCGGTGGTAGCTGCCGGCCACGATACACAATTTGCGCTTTATGGCTCGGGTTCATCCGCAGACGAAGCGGTGCTTTCTTCGGGTACGTGGGAAATCCTCATTGCTCGCACGAAACCATTCGAGCCGAGCGAAGATGTTTTTCGTTCGGGAATTATCATCGAGCAGGACGCACAAGCGGGGCTGGTCGATCCGCAATTTCTGATGATGGCGTCAGGCACGCTTGAATGGATACGTAAGCAGTTCTGGTCGTCTGATAGCGACGATGATATTTATGCTAAGATGATTTCGGAAGCGCAAAATGTGCAAGCGGGGTCAGCTGGCTTGACGTTTCTTGCCAATTTTATGCCTCAGACCGGACCATCCGCTCCATACAAGACGCCAGGTGCAATAATAGGATTAAACGTTACTACCAACAGGGGGCAGATATATCGGGCGGGTCTGGAAGGACTGTCGATGCAGCTAAAGCATGCACTTGATATATTTTCAAAGACGCTTGGTTTTAGTGCAAAAGCTATTCGTATCGTCGGTGGTGGCTCGAAGAATCAGCTATGGAATCAGATCCGAGCTGACGTAACCTCGCTGCCGATAATTACCACAAAACACAAAGAAGCTACCGTACTCGGAGCTGCTATGTTTGCGTTTACCGGTGTAGGTGAGTTCGAAGATATCGAGCAAGCACGCAAAAGCGTTGATGTCGGTCAAGAAGTTATCGAGCCATCACAGACGGCCAACGAATATCAGCAAATTTATAAGCGATATATCAAGCTGGTCGAAAACCTCGGGGCTTTGACGCAATGACGAACGAAAAAAATGGCTCAAACATATTGAAGTATGCTTTTGTGGGCATTGTTGGCGGAATGATATTGACAGCTTGTTTGGTCGTAGGTGTCAAAGCATATATTTCTCATAATCAGCCTTACGTTGAGATAAACGGAAAAGTGTTTTATGTGGAAATAGCTGACACCGAAGCTAAACGCAGACTCGGGCTGATGTTTCGCAAACGATTAGCGGACAATCACGGAATGCTTTTTATTTTCGATAAGCCTGCGATTCAGACCTTCTGGATGAAAAATACATACATTCCGCTCGATATTATTTTTATTGACGCTGACCATAAGATAATCAATATTGCAACAATGCCTCCGGAAACTACTCAAACCTGTAGCTCTCGCGGTCCTGCGATGTATGTACTGGAGATATCCGCTGGCTTATGTAAGAAGCTAAGAATCAAACCGGGCGATAAGGTGATTTTCGCAAATAATCTCAAATCTTTCATCAAATAGGAATTGAACTTGTATGTAATCCTTACTTGTGTGCTTATATGATATGTTCGATGATACGTCCGCTATTATTTCTTGACTCCGAATAAAATTGTTGTTAATATTCAGAATTGTTGGGGCGGTTAGCTCAGGTGGCTAGAGCGCTTCCTTGACGTGGAAGAGGTCACAGGTTCGAGTCCTGTACCGCCCATTAAACCCTTTTTCGCAATTTCGCACAATTCTGCATTTTCCCGCAAGTCTTTGTAGATGTTACCGGGATGTGTATTCGTTGTTTTCCTCGAAAATATAAGCTTATACCGACAGCTTTGAGTAAATACTATTAACTGAAGTAGATGGTGGTTTACTTCAAACCTTCAGAATCGCCTTTTGGGCAACTGTAAATACCACTTATTCAGGTGAATTTTGTGTTGTATTGCAGTAGGTTTTGTTCATAACACACTTTAAATTGGGCGGTTAAACAAAATAGCCAAATTTTTTAAAAAAATTTGTTGCATTAAAAGTGGTATGGTGGTATATTAAGAGTAGGAGATTCAGATGGCGGATATGAGTACGAAAACCGGAAAGCTGCAGAGCATTTTAACAGAAAGAATTTTGCGCGGCGAATACAAAACGGGCATAAAACTTCCTTCGGTCAGAGAACTTGCCAAATCGTATAATGTTTCGTCGATGACAGCAAAGATGGCGATAACGGAATTGCGTAATATGGGACTGGTGGATACTAAAAGAGGTTCGGGAACATTTGTTACCTACAATCCCGAAGATGTTTCTTATACGAAACATCTTAATATAGGATTGGCGTATCTGAAATACTATCAGCATCATATTGATGCTCCGAATGTAAACCACCCCGCCTTTATTCAGTGGCTTGGCGGTGCTCAGGAACATTTCCGACCCGAGTTAGCGACAGTTATACCCCTTTGCTATCCTAAATACGGATTATGTGAGCCATCAAGCCCCGTTAGGTTAGCTATAGAAGCGAAACGTCTCGACGGTTTGATTATTACAGGCTGGCTGACTCCTGAGGAAGCTGATTATCTGGAAGATAATAAAATACCTTTTGTTTTGGTTGATCATTATCTTCCGGAACGTGAAGTAGCTACTGTTAGCAGGAATTTCATAATGGCATTTCGGCTGTTAATAAGGCATCTTCTGGAGCTGGGGCACAGAAATATCGTATATCTTGCGTACAGTACGGATCCTGAAATATATCAGCGGGGTACCGCTCCGTATGTTCGTACTGCACAGGCAGCAGGTAACAGCGGTTTTTCTTCTGATAATATTATTGTGATTCCCAACGATGACCCACGTAGCAATCCGAATTACCCCGAATATGTCGCCTTAGCTCTGAATAAGCAGCCTGATGCTGCAATCGTTGCTGATGAGATTGTTGCGACCCGCTTGCTTTCCGAGTGTCTGAAACGCAGAATCGATGTTCCTTCGGATATGTCAATAGCTGCTACGGTAGATGCTTGGCCTAACGGACACATTCTGAAGTTGACCAGTACGAGTATGTTGGCGATGCAAAGGGAATCTGTGCGTATTGCTTCGGAACTTTTGGAACGGGCATTGAAGGGCGAGAATATTAGCAGAAGGCATATTGTAGTTTCGCCTGCTCTGATTCGGGGAGAATCTACCGGACCGTGTAAAAAGACGGTAGAAGTGTAATAGTACTTTTAAAATTTGAAAGGAGTTTGAGATGACAAAATGGATGCACGTTCGATTGGGTTTTAGGTGATGAGAGTTGGAAAATTCACAGCTTTGTGATTTTGTGTTGTGTTGTTTTATTTTTGTTTGTTTGGTTTTAAAGTTTATTTTTTATGGAAGGAGAAAAACAATGGAAACTGTAAAGAACATTTTGATGAATGGTAATGGTTTCGGGATTGTTGTTTAGTACAGCGGGCATTGCTGCTACTATTGACATTTCACCCAGTGCGGATACGTATGTAAATGCCCTTAGCACGGGAGAAAACCAAGGGAGCAGTACGATAATATGGGTTGCTCCAAATAAAAATGGGCTGATACAATTTGACCTTTCTGCAATTCCTTCGGGGCAGACTATCACTTCTGCGATACTCAAAGTATATATAGGTTATGTGCAAAGCAGTACGACCACATATGTATATAAAGAAACGGATGCATGGACAGAGATGGGGGCGACTTGGAATACTACCGATGGAACGACAGCTTGGGGAGGAAGTGCTGGTGGTTATGGGACAGGTATGACGCCTAATGATGCTGCAAGTAAGCTGGATAGCACAACTATAAATTCTCTGGGAGAATTTACATGGGATGTAACATCAGCTGCACAAGATTGGTATAGCAATCCATCTTCGAATTACGGATTACTATTAGAAAGAGAACCGTACGGACAGGGTTGGAAGTGCGACTCAAGCGAATCGAGTGCTGTCGAGAAACGTCCTGTATTGACTGTTACATACGAACCTGTACCCGAACCTGCGACGATTGGAATGCTTTTGGTAGGGCTTGGTTTGTTTATTCGTCGTGTAAAATAATCAACTTTGAAGATAAGAAATATCATCAGTCCGGCTGAAAATCAGTCGGGCTGATGAATGTGTTTTGTTTATAATGCGTACACAAAGGAAGCATCTTATGCGGATGGTGTCTGTACTTATATTGCTGATGTTTTCAGGGTTAGTCTCTGCCATTGAACTGAAGGAGGTCGTCAAAGATGGGATTCACTACGTCGTAGGGGCTGAGGAGGTTCCTGCGAGGGTATTGAATTTCAAAAAGACCCCTCCGAAACTTCCTACAAACAGGTCATTTATTCCAGCAAAAGAATTTGTTCCGCTTGGGCTTTATGGGGGTGATTGGGGAGATGCGGTATGGAATTATATGTTCGCTGACCTTCGCAGGCATTACTGCAATACATTTTATGTAAACGGTTCGTATAATAAGCCATATCCGCCTTCCAAAGTTGACTCACGTAATTTTGAGGGATTAAAGGCACTTTTATATAATGCAGATAAGTGGGGCATTCGAATTCACTATCAAAATCAAAGTAGCCCATTACGTTGGCCTTCACGTAAAACTGTTAGGTGCGATAGGAATCAAATTTATAACAGGATTGCAGAATGGCTTAATCGGCATTTACCTGAAATTCGCGATGATAAAATTCTCAAACGTGCATTGCTTGTCTGGGGGCCTTCCGAAGAGCTTGACACTGAGACCGCTTCCGATGTACGATTGAAAAAGCTTAATGATTTATCAAAACAGCTTGACTCGTATCATCCGATGGCGATTTTACTGATGGCCAATTCGTTTAAGGCATTGGATGCTCTTTACGAGAATA
Source organism: Phycisphaerae bacterium (assembly GCA_015486815.1). GTDB lineage: Bacteria > Planctomycetota > Phycisphaerae > JAAYCJ01 > JAAYCJ01 > S014-18. Next base: position 4,885 of record WFQY01000233.1, read on the forward strand.
TTGGTGATTTACCTATTATTTTGACCGATCCTTATTATCCTTGGAGACCATTTAAATGGAATGAAATGATCAACTGGGAGCTTAGAAGATTGAAGCAATGGAGTGATATCGCATACGCTCATAATTCAAAATTCTGGCTTTGCGGTCCGTGTTTTTCGGAAGGGCTTTGTGTTTGCTATGATAAGAGTAAGTATAAATATGCTGGCCAGCGAATATCAAATCCGCAGATGATACGAATAGGACACTGGCTTGGTTTGGCTAACGGTGCGAGTGGATTTTATCTTTTCCTTAATTACGATTATCATTCTTGGGGTCGAGCGTGTTTAACACGGTTGGATTGGCAGCCTACGGAAGAATATGTAGCTGTATCAAGATTTTTCAGGAAAGTTCAGCATATAAGGCTAATTGTTGCTAAATGGAAGCGTGTAAAGCTTGATATTGCATTGCCCGAAGTTCGGGGAGTTTTTAAGCATCCCGATTTTGCGGGTGAGTTTATTGTTCTGGTAAACGCTGATATGCGTAAAGCGAATAGTTTTTCTATTGGTAAGGGTTGTTATGAGCTTGAAGGATTTAAGAAAGTCGGGGATAAGGTTAAATTGATGCCCGGTGATGGAGTGGTAATGTTTAAGGGCAGCAAAAATGAAATTGCCCGACTGAAAAAGTTGATAGGCTTAGGAGTTTGGCCTGTTGTAAATAAAGCTATTGCGTGTAAGGTTAAGCAGGTTTGGCGAGTTGGTAAAGGCGGAAAAGATTTTACGGACAGAGATGTTCTTAAAATGCCTGTATCGCTCGGGGGAAAAGGCGGAGTTCCAAAGTTTTATATAACGAAAATGCCGGGCGATAAAGAAGCGAAAATTCATTGTCGTTTGGGTAAAATTCTCGATTGGGGTAAGGGCGTTAATGTCCCGAGTGAAGTATATCACCCACCTTATCCGGGAGCAGGTGAGAATGTGATTTTTATGGAGTGGCCGTCAGATAAGTTCGAGCAAATCAAATATCTCGAACGCGCATATTTTGAGATAGAATTCGATAAGCCATTCAATGCTGGCAGATTGGCGGTCTATCCTATCGTTGAGAAGGGATTGGGGTTTGCAAGAAAAACAGAGTATATGCCACGCTGGGAAATGGAGGGCAGAGATTATAATTCAAAGAAATTGATTGTTGAAATCACCGGTATTGTCCGCGATTGGACGGAAAGGAAATTGCAGAATAAAGGAATAATCATTGTCTATAATTATTGGCCTGACGGTTCTGACAGTCTGAAAGTGCAAAAAATATCGAAATTGCAAATGGAATTTGCGGAGAAATAGTTATGGGAATATCGAAGTCAAAATCTTTTACTTTGATCGAGTTACTTGTAGTGGTAGCGATAATAGCAGTGCTTGTTTCGATCCTTTTACCTGCGTTAAGCAGAGCGAGGGAATTAGCGAAGGCTACTGCCTGTGAATCAAATCTTCGTCAAATCGGATTGGGTATTATTCAATATTCCAATGAGTATAACGGCTATGTGCCTTGGGGAGTGAGACATTTCAGCTGGAAACCTTATATTAGCGGAACACAATATAATTTGTGGGACAGATGGAATAATTGGACAGGTAAGGGGCTGCTGTACTCTTTGGGTTATATCCAAGATCCGCATACGTTTTACTGTCCAGGAACACAGTCGAAAGTCAACCAAAATGATGATTTCGGATTTGTTTGGGAATGGGAAAAACGTGAAGATACAGGCGGCGGACCTATTCAGATACGCAGCAATTATTATGAGAGGGGGTATTTCGATTATCAGCTTAATAATCCGGGACGCTCACGATATACAAACGGTTGGGGTGAATGGAGTGAGTCTATTGATCCCGATTTGACTCCTTTCGCTATCCTTATTTGTTATTACAGCCCTAAGAATTACGAACTTTTTTCTCAGAACGCTGCTCATTCGGCGCTTGGTGGTCAGCCTGTATTGTTTTCCGACGGAAGTGTTCATTGGATACCGTTCTATGTCTGGGAAATGAATGTAGGAGTAGGAAGTTCTTGGCGAGATATGGACAGATA
>WFQY01000234.1 GCA_015486815.1 Phycisphaerae bacterium
ATTACATATAGAGTAAAATTACAAAAATCAGGAGACAAAAGCTATGAGTACGATAGCGGTTATACTTTCCGGCTGTGGCGTTAGGGATGGTTCGGAAATCCACGAAGCGGTTTGTACACTGCTTGCATTTTCCAAAATGGGCGTTGATGAAATCAAATGTTATGCTCCGAATATTCCGCAAGCTAATGTTATCAATCATATCGAAAATACGGAATTGGAAGGTGAGACGCGTAACGTGCTAATAGAATCAGCTCGAACAGCTCGTGGTAAAATAGCGGACATCGTCGAGCTTAATATCGATGAAATCGATGCGGTGGTCTTTCCGGGCGGCGCAGGCGTAATCAAAAATCTATGCACCTTTCAATTTGACGGATTGGAATGTCAGGTCAATGAACATATAAAACGTATCATAACGGAAATGCACAAAGCATCTAAGCCTATCGGCGCATTATGCATTGCACCGCTTATGGTAGCGATTGTTCTCGGACGAATGGGAGTAAAGGGAACGGTTACAATAGGTGAAGACAAAGAAACAGCTTCTCATATCGAAGCTGTCGGATTCAGGCATATCGAATGCCCTGCGAGCCAATGCGTCGTTGATGATGAGAATAAGCTCGTAACCACACCCTGCTATATGCTTGCAAAGTCCGTCGATGAAGTCTATGCTGGCGTAAGTAGATTGGCACAGGAGGTAATACAGCTTATATGATTCGTGCGGCACTTTTCGATCTTGGTGATACGCTGATACGGTTCGAACACGCAGATCTTAATCAATCATTCATTCAAGGTGCAAGAAAGACTTACCAATATATCAGTCAGCTAACATCTAATTTACCTGCGTTTGAAAAATATTACCGATATCAGCTTCGTATTATCAGATGGGAATATTTCAAGAGCAAAATCACGGGTAGGGAATTTAACAGTACCGACATATTGAAAAAGTGCACAGTAAAATTGAAAATTGACGTTCCCGAAAATATTTTCGATGAATTAGCGTGGTTATGGTACGAACCGTTAGTAAAGCAATCGCAAAAAGAGCCTGACGCTATCGAGACATTAAAGCAGCTACAAGCTATGGGATTAAAGCTTGCAATTGTTTCGAACACCTTCATTTCGGGAATCTCGCTCGATAGGCATTTGAAAATTGAAGGGCTGATAGATTTTTTCCCGATAAGGGTATATTCCTGCGATGTCGGAATTCGCAAACCTCGAAAGGAAATTTTCGAATTCGCCCTTGAAAAGCTTAACACACCAGCCGATCAAGCGATATTCATCGGCGATAAGCTCAAGGTCGATATCAAAGGTGCAAGACGCGTTGGTATGTACGCAATATTAAAGTCAAACTCGCAGAAAAGATATCGGCTTGACGAGAAAAGTTTTCGCATCGCCAAGCTCGGAGAGATACCGAAAATTATCGAGGGTATAAATGAATCAACCGAACCTAAAACCTGACCCTGCAAGGATAATCGAAGACAACATTAAGCTTCACGATGCACCCGGGTACGCTGAATTTTACGATGAGAATCTTGGTTTGGTAAAAAATAGCTGGGAGCGAAAAATCATCTCGGAGCATCTGGCTGCAATCATATCTAATCTGAAAAAGGATTTTTCAGCTCAGCACATCACCGCTCTTGACATCGGAGCGGGTACGGGAAATCTCACGCTTGAATTATTAAAAGCGGGCATAAGGGTAACTGCTATCGATATATCGCAGGCAATGCTCGCCAGACTCAAACACAACGCAAAATCAGCTCAACTCGACGAAAAGAATAATCTTACTACCGTATGTCAGCCTGTCGATGAATATCTTTCGCAGCTAACATCTTCGGGCGAAAAATTTTCGCTCGTCTGTGCGTGTTCATTTTATCATCATCTACCGGATTATCTGACCACCGTAGAAAATGCCAGCCAACTTGTTCTACCAGCTGGCTTTTTCTATCTTACACACGAACCTATGCTAAAAAACAGCATCACCGGAACAAGCAAACTGATGCAGAAGGTAGATTTCAAATATTGGCGGATACGAGTTCACTTGGCAAGACTACTCGGACGTGAGAATAACGCTGACAAATATTACGACCCGACCAGTCAAGCTGATTATTGGGATACGACCGTCGGCTGCGACCAATATCAGATATCACGATTGCTGGAAAATATGGGATTTGATGTAAATCTGATAGAATACGATTCCAAGCGTTCGCGTCTGCTACACTTTATATGCAAACTCCTCGGCACGAAAACGCTCTTTGCAATAATCGCAAAGAACAACCGTTGAATTTGATTTTTTCGTGGCTCTATGGTCAGATCTGCTTACGAGCTATAGTTTTTCGGGTTGAACAAGCGATAAAAGCAAAAGCCCGCCAACAGCAGAATTATAAGCCACGAACCTATCATAAAAAACCAGCCACCTGCGTTCATATCACAACCCTCGCTGAATGTCGCTCGGTATTACATTGTACTTTATTTGCCCGATTTTGTTGTCGTAGAAACGAGACGCTTAACTATCTGCCATACGTAATTTATATTGCCATATCTGTCTTGCACCTTCATCGAAACCATCAACGGCTCGGATGTGTTACTGTCAATAGGAATCGGCTGCGTCTCGATATGCTCGGTTTTACTGTCATAAACATCGTCAGCCGGTGCAATGTACTGCCAATTTTTGGCACTGTTGATTGTAATCCAAGCACCGGAGATTTCACTCATCGCATCGACAATGTCAGCTGTGATGAATAATTGTTTTCCGCTGGCTGATTTGCGCAAAGTACATCTGAAATTCTTTATCGTCGGCGGTGTGTTATCTACGATAAATTCGTCGGAAACCCGCTGAGCGGTTTTCCCCATACCAGCTGGATTCGCTAAAGCATCACTCGCTACCACTCGTATCTGATATCGACCATCGGGAACAGTCTTCGGATTCCACTGAAGCATCGATTGAGTGTAATCTTTTTTCAATTCGATCCAGTATTTGGTGCCAACGCGCCTTAGATAAACGTCAAATACAAGCTTATCGCCATTAGGGTCGATAGCTTTCCAGCTAATCTTGTACATCTGCCGACCGGACGCTTTACTGATCTGGCGCATCTGCATCTGTTGTTGCAGCTTGCTCGATTTCGGATTATGCCCTGTGTTTACACTGACAGCTTTAAGCTCTGGCGGAAGGTTGTCGCACATATATGCTATCTGTACTGAATCGAGCACAGGTGTCGTTTTACCATCCGAGCTGAATATCGCCCTGTACTGCAAAAACCTTGCGGATGGAGAAGCGATTCTTCCGTCATCGACGAGCTTTTCCCAATCAGACCAGCCCGGATCGTCAGGATTTGAAATTGCACTCGAACGTGTTTGAATCTCGACTGAGCATTTTTTGTCAGCAGCTCGTGCGAATGTCGTTTCTACTTTACCCCAACGACAGATTTGCTTACCATCGAATACCCTACTGGTATATTTGCCGGTTTTCGATAACTGCGGACCGAGCTTTATAACTCTCGCACTATTAGCAGTACCGACTATTACAGAGCCGTCCTTATTGACACTCATATCCATTATCGAATCGGATTTCAGCTTAGCATACATCGCTACTTCTTCGCTGGCGGGTGTAACTTCATATATTATTCCATCGGGAGCTGTCCCGAGATAGAGCTTACCGTCTTTTGCTATCATCGATAAAATATTGACTCTATCACGAAAGACTTCATTGACAAAACCAAGCGAATCAATCTGATAAACAGCGTTTCCTTTCGCAGGTTTGCCAACCGAAGGCAATTTACCCATCCGCATAGCTGAAAGTTCAGGAGGCACTTTGAAAGGCAGTCCCTTGGGCGGCTGATCCGTTTTAGATGATTTATGTTTGGATTTAGCATCAGTCGGTTTCGATGCGATAGGTTGGCCTGACGGCTTTTTCAGATATGCACGAGCTTGACCTTTCGCTTGTTTACTCGAAGCTGTAGATGCATAAAGCAACCCGTCAGCACCGATTACAAGCGAACTGATTTCTTCTTCGTTAGCATCATACAAAGCAAGCGATGAATATTTACCTTTTACATCCTTTGTTATTTTATAGATTATCCCCCCTTTATCCGTTCCGACGTAAATTGCACCATCATGCCCGATAGTAAGCGAAAGGAGATTTTTTTGCTTACAATCGAAAATACACTTCGCACCGGATTTATTTATCAAAAAAAGTTTTCCTTCAGGCCCGCTGGCAGCCAATAGCCCACCATCGTTTGTCAATCTGAGTTTCCAGATATAATGAGTGGATTTATCTCTGAATATCAACTTAGCCTTTTTAGTGGCGGGGTCGATTTGATATACCTTACCTTCAGCTCCGCCCGTTCCGATATATACCTTACCACTTTTACCGACCTCGAGTGAAAAGATATAGGGCTGGTCAGCTTTATAAAGCACATCCCATTTTTTGCCTTTGTAGATGAGCACCTTGCCTTCCGAGCCGGTGGCAGCTATCAACGAACCGTCAGGCAGCTGACGAATTTCAAAAATCATACTGACATCGGTACGCTTACTCAACAATTCCGTTTCGTCAGGTCCCAACCTCAGCTGACCTAAATTGCTGATTACAAGATGTTCCGTCTTGCCAGCTTTAAAATCCTTACTCTCCGTATCCTGCCAATATTGCGTCCTGACAGCTTGACATAATGAACCGCTGATACCAAAAACAATCAGTGCTGCAATCGAAACAAACCTCTTTTTCATCTTATTGTTCTCCCTGAATTTATTGACTGCGAGAAATCTTCAATCTGAGTTTTGCATTTCCGAAAATTACATATTTCGTAGGAACTTCAATCTTTTTGTATTGAACGGTTTTACTTATAAGCCCGGGCTCCGCCTGTGCAAGCTGAGTAAGCATCGAGCCGGGAAGAGCGGGCATAGCATAGCCACGCAGACCAAGTCCGACCTGCTTGGTGTTTATCATAACATAAAATCTGTCCGAGCGAAATTGTGCGATATGTTTAATCATATTATACACATCTTTTATGTTCGTAGGCTTGTATAGATACGCATTCGCCTGTCGATCGATACTGAGTGCGGCATCCATATCTCCGATGGAAAGCGAATATGTCCCGTCGGGCAGATCATCGGGTACGTTAAAGGAAACCATCGTCGTAAAGTCGGGCTTTTTAATCCGTGCAAGCCTGAGAATAATGTTAGCTTTTTCGCCAGGCTTATAAGAACTTTTATCAAGCGACGCCTGCAATATTTCCGCATATCTGCTTATCGGCTTGACTTCAACATTTAGGCTAACCTTCGCGAGCTTAACCGTCTCAAAATCGTTATTGAGCATAAGAAATGTAGGCTCCGCCACATCTGCGAGCAACGGTTTGATAGAAACATCACTTATGGTATTTTCTATTTTAATAGGTGCGAACTTTTCGAATTTCAGCTGGCCCGTGTATTTTACCAGATGAAGCTCGGGCAGGTCTTTTCTCGCTAATACCGACTCATTAACACAAATAAGAAGCAGAATAGGCGAAAGCTTTTTGTGCATCGCAAGCTGATAATGATAAGAAATTTTCTTGCCCGCAAAATCCACATTGACCGTAATAGGTGCGAGTTTCGGAACAACACCAAGCTGACCAGCGACCGCTGTCGCTTGATCGTGATATAACGTACCTATGGGCTTATATGCTGAGCCAAGCTTGAACGAGCTTACCATATTAGCAATTACGCTGTGAATTACCCCCGATCCTATAGGCAGCTCCGCTGGTCCTTCTGCGAACATCGGATGTCCGAATCCCCAAAATCGATTGCCTATCCGCTCGGTAACCGTACCGATGCCAGCTAAATTCAGATCGCCTATGACCAAAGGAACAGCGAGCACCCCCGCTGGTACAATCTGCGATTGAGCTTGCTTCGCTGATTCATTCCCCGCTTGTCCCGAACCCGACCCTGCCATTACAAGCGAAAAATTTTCGCTGCGAAAAACAGATTGTAGCTTTTCTATTGTTTGCATTCGCACTCCCGAAACGCATATAGGTGTAGCCAACGGGCGTAACCCAGCAGGCAGCATCTGCACATCAATATCACCGCCTCTCGGGATTTTATCATTTACTATGCCCGTATAGACAAATCGGTCGAAGCGTTTTAAGCTGCTGCTTTGAGTAATCGCATCCATCGCCTCTACGAAAAATTTCCTGTCAGTGGGAGTAGTTGATTGTTTTTTGGGTTTGGCGGTATCGACTTCGAGCATTTGTTGAATCGGCTGAACTCCACCAGTGGCAAATCCCTGCCGCGAAAGTGGCCAACCATAAGCGACAGCGCCAGCCATTTTATATTTGCCATCGTCCGGGTCTTTTAAAAACACGGGCGAGCCGCTCATACCAGCTATCACGCCTGTCTTTTTGAGATTCTTTCCTGATAGCTCGACGAGTATCACATCAAGCTTGGGATTGAAATTATGAATCACATCGAGCACCGTAACATCGAAACGTTCGATTTTCGTGCCCTTAAATACGCTAAGCCCGTATCCTTTCATTCCCGAATGAACTTTGGATAACGACAAATGCCTGCTCGGGTCGAAAGCAGACGGCAGATGCTCAGCTAAAACAGTTGAAACAAAAATCAAAGCACAAAACGATACTAAAATTATTCTGTTCACGAAAATATTTCTTTTCATAGTCAAGTCCTCTATCGGATGATGAATAATAAACTAATAAGATAATCTGCAAAAGACAGTTTTTCCAAAGAAAAGTTTGATAAAAGGATTTTTGTGCACAAAATTCTTTTCCATTTAAAAATGCGCAAAATCGTTATTGATTTTATTTGTCACCGGTTTATAATATTTAATGTGGGATATCTAATCTTGGTTTTGCAAAAGGTTTGTCATAATAGCTGACCATTCCGATAGACATTTATTTTTTGGAAAGGAGTAAGCGATGATAAGCAACAGGCACGTCGAAGAAAATTTTAGTAAGACTCTGCCTCAACAAACACTCAGTCTCTGTCCGGAATGTCTAAAAGTACTGCCCGCTACCATCTATGAAGAAGACAACAAAGTCTGGATGCGCAAATTTTGTGAGCAGCACGGTGAATGTATAGAGCTTATAAGCACCGATGTGGAATTTTTTCTAAAACTCGATAAGTATAATTGGCCATTTATGGGTGGTGTTGATTTTCCACTTACGATGAGTAACGATAATTGCCCTAACGATTGTGGTATCTGCTCTCGACATAAAAGCACGCCTGTGTTTATCAATATTGACCTTACCAATCGTTGCAATCTGCGATGTCCGATTTGTTTTGCAAACGCAGCGGTTACAGGCAAAGTATATGAATTAAATATCGATGAAATACGGGAACTTGTCAATCTGCCGTTCAAGGTCTCCGAAATAGGCCCAAGCTGTATGCAATTCAGCGGTGGCGAGCCTACGATACATCCCGATTTTATCGAAGCAATCAAACTGGCAAAACAGGCAGGATATGCGCAAATACAAGTAGCAAGTAACGGATTGAAATTTGCGAAAGACCCTGCATTCGCGCAAGCTGCCTCGGAAGCAGGTTTGAATATCGTCTATCTTCAGTTTGACGGCCTTGACGACAACATCTACATCAAAACACGTGGCAGACCATTGATGGAAATCAAAGATCGTGCAGTTGAAAATATATATAAAGCTGGGATGAACGTCTGTCTGGTGCCGACTCTCGTAAAGGGAATCAACGATCATCAGATAGGAAAGATTTTCCAATATGCGATAGATCATATCGACGCTATCGTAGGAATAAGTTGGCAGCCTGTCGCCTTTACCGGAAGAATCGATTTCGAACAACGGCTGAAAATGCGATTCACCCTATCAGACCTTGCTCGTGAACTTGACCATCAAACTTCGGGACAGATACAGATGCATCGCGATTGGTATCCGTTAAGTTTCGTCCTGCCGTTCAGCAAGCTGATAGAAGCTATTACGGGTGAAAAGCAGGTACAGATTTCCTGCCATAATCATTGCGGAGCTGGTACTTACGTCGTAGTTGACAGGCGAACGAAGGAATATCGGGCGCTGCCTGAATTCGTAGATGTCGAAGGTTTGATGAAAAAGATGGACAAACTCGCTGATGTCCTCAAAAACAAGCGATGGTTCAAACAATTCACATTAGCTCGGGCGATGAACGATTTGGATAAATATTTTTATCAGGATAAAGCACTGCCGGGATTGACCGCTTCGAAACTGATGGAGTTTATGGCGAGTTTTGTCGATTTTCGTCAGCGTTTTCCTGATAACGCAGCAAGGTTAGCTGACATACAAAGCAGTCCGTACCGCTGGCTATTACTGGTTTCTATGCATTTTCAGGATGTATATAACTACGAGCTACCACGCGTTCAGCGGTGCGTGATTCACTATGCAGCTGCTGACGGTAAAATGTATCCGTTCTGTACGTATAACTGTGGACCTTGCTTTAGAGAACGGGTCGAAGCGATGCATTCGCGAAAATCCTTAACCGAGAAAATGAATATTCCGAACAGACAGATCAACTTCGGGATGGAAAAAACCAAAATCCTTAAATAATAATCATCGGGGACGTGATGTTCGGGCAAACCTATCAGCAGGATTATGTTGAACAACGCAGGCGAATGGTACGAGATCAGCTCGCTGCCAGAGATATAACCGACCAAAAGGTTCTCCGCGCAATGGGGAGTATCCCTCGCGAAAAGTTTATTCCCGAACGTTGGCGTAGCGAAGCGTATGCTGACAGAGCGGTACCGATAGGCCTCGATCAGACAATATCTCAGCCTTATATGGTAGCGATAATGACTCAACTGCTTGCCCTTGACGATAATCACAAAGTGTTTGAAATCGGAACAGGGTCGGGATATCAGACGGCAATTTTGGCGAAAATCGCAAAAGAAGTCTTTACGGTAGAGCGAATAGCGGAACTAACCGAGCGAGCTAAAAACGTGCTAAAAGAGCTTGGCATTACGAACGTACATTTTAAGATAGACGATGGCACGCTTGGCTGGCCTGAATTTAGCCCTTATGATAGGATAATAGTAACCGCTGGTGCACCTAATATTCCGCAAGCCCTTACGGACCAGCTTGCTGACGGTGGAATAATGGTTATACCCGTCGGACCGATGGAACATCAGACGTTAATGAAAGTTTCCAAACGTGGCGAGCAGATTTTCAAAGAGCCTATCCTCAGCTGCAGATTCGTTAAGCTAATTGGTAAACAAGGTTGGGAAGACGAATAAATTTACTTTATATCCAGTATAGTCGCTTCGATACGATTCGCCTATCGGCGAATCACTCAGCGACCGGAGGGGGTAATATTCCGCCCCATAGTGACACTCAGCGACCGGGGTTTTCGGACGTTGAGTAGTTTCGTCCCAACGGGACGGAACGTATCGAAACGTCCAAACAGGTACAAATCTACCTACTTTTATGACATATACCCGTCTTGTACATTTATTAACTAAGCAGCTTTGTGCTTACTTGTTTGTATCTTTTCCAGATTAGATTCTTTTGAGTGAATATATTTTGCATAGAATGCCAATCCTGGGATTTGTAAAGCCAATCCAATTGCTATCATTATGACTACTCCACCAACAAAATCATAATCTCTAAAGGAACCAAGAGCCACCCCAAGGGTAATCACATGATACCGAGCTGCAGTTCCAAAGAAAAAAGGCTTCCAATATTCCAGACTTAGAAATGTACTGCCGATAAAATGGCTTAGTAGAAAGATTATCGCATAAAACAAAACTACAGGAAACAATGCAATAAAAATAACATCCAAATGAGAAACCATCGTCTGTGTACTTCTAAGAGACATTACCAAAAAACTAACAACTAACACACCAATAGCACTTATTCCTGCATTTATAGGCTTAATTTTTTTGAAAGTTTCCTGTCCCTTAAATCTCAATATTAACGATCTGGCAACCGTTCCGAAAATAATCGGTAATATTATTACAAAGAAAAGTTTTTCAAGAATAATCTCCTTATCAACAGAAACCTGCCCTGCACCCATTAAAGTTTGAGATACGAAAGGAATTACGAAGGGCAATATAATAACTGACAGTATAATACTAATGCTAACAATACCCATAGCAACGTGCATATTACCCTTTGTAAAGTATGTCCAATTGATTGTCATTCCACTTGTCGGCACAAGAGAGAGCATAATCAACCCCAACCACATTGCGGGATGGTTTTGTAAGGTTAGCCACCCAATTACATATGCAACAATTGGGTACAATACAAAATTAATAATTGTTGTAAACAATAATAAC
>WFQY01000235.1 GCA_015486815.1 Phycisphaerae bacterium
ATACGTAGCTTGCAATCTGCCCATCGCTATCGACAGAAGCTGAACCGTCAAGTGTAACCTGCTCACTGCCATTACCATCACTATCCGTAACCGTCTGATCATCGCCAGCCTCCGCTGTCGGAGGATTATTGGAGATATTTTGAGTATCATCGTTGTTCGTACTACCACTGTCATCATTTTGATTTTGACTATCACCGTTATCATTTACATTGCCCTGTTGGTAATCATTTTGGTTTTGATTGTCATTATTCTGAATATTTCCATCATTTGTGTCCTCGCTGTCGTTATTTTGGTTGCTACCGTTATCATTTACATCGCCCTGCTGATTGTCATTTTGGTTTTGGTCATCGTTGTTTTGGGTGTTCTTATCGACAACTATATTTATTACATAACTTGCTTCTCGTGTTATACCGACTTCGGTATATCGAGCGTGAATAATTGTTTTCGCATCTGCAGTTATATCATCGGCACTTGTCCTGAATACGCCACTACTGTCGATACTACCCTGACCGCTAAAAATCGACCAATCAATACCATTTGCTATTGTTTCCTTACTACCATCGTCATAGATAGCTACGATAGAATAATTCCCCACATTACCTGCTGTTATTGTTCCTGGTCCTGATATATGTATATCTACCAATACCTTACCGTCATCTATGAGTGGAATACTATCAACGCAGCCTGCCGGTAAAAATACCAATCCTGCCACTGAAATTAACATCGCAGCGGAGAGTTGCAATACACTAATTGTGCGTAAAGACCTCTTGCGGATAGCTAACGTTGCTTGTTTCATATAAAAACCTCATTTAAAAAATAGCCAACCAGTCCCGGCAGAGACGATGCTGTTAAAATAGTTAATTTGCTCTCCCCCGCGCATAAACAACCCACCTCATAAAATATGCGGATTGAGAAAAAACCAAGCCTCCTTCAAAATAAATAAATTAACGAAACGAGATAAAAATGGTAAATTAGGTTGTCAAGAGATACGTGAAAAAACCATCTCTATATAAATTTAAAATTCAAATTCGAAAAATGCAAACAGGGCGAGAATGCAGCAGATAAGGTGGTATGTAAATCGATTGAGAATGATGTCTGCCGGAGAAATACTCTGGCGGATATATTCAGCTATAAGAGATATCCTCGATTACCTTATCCTTGATTTCAGACAGAAACCAATGAAATTATCGGAACTAATAGCTGAAAAGTCCTTGTTTACCCCAGGATTCAGAACGTCGAATATAGCTCTAAGCGAGTGGCGAGATAAAGATATTGGTTCCGATAATCCGCAGGCACGTTGGTATGAGAATCTTATCGGACGTGCGGATAAGATTGCTCAACACAAGCTAAGCTTTTTCGATTTGAAGGATAAATTTTTAGGTGAGACTATCGATTGGAACAAAGATTACAAAAGCGGCAAATCCGCTCCGATGAAATTTGCACCGCATATCGATTACCGCGATTTCAATATCACAGGCGATTGTAAATTCGTTTGGGAGCCTAACCGACATCATCATTTGGTAGTTTTAGCCCGAGCATATCGGGCGTCGGGTGAAATCCGCTACGCAAAGGAAATCATAAACCAATTAACAAGTTGGTTTGAGCAATGCCCCTATGGTATCGGTATGAATTGGCGTAGCCCGCTCGAGTTAGGGGTTAGACTAATAAATTGGGTTTGGGCGGTCGATTTGATGTACGAATCGAATCTGATACGGGACGATTTTTTGCATCGATTGCTTGATATAGTCTATAAGCATCTTTGGGAGATAGTGAGAAAGCGTTCGCGATGTTCATCGGTGAATAATCATCTGATAGGCGAGATGGCGGGGGTATTCGTAGCAACAGCGTATTTCAAAGAAATGAAAAATGCGAAGAGATGGCATATATTGAGCAAAGAGATTCTCGAAAGAGAGATAATCAATCAGACTTATCCTGACGGCTGTTCTCGCGAGCATGCCCTCAGATATCATATTTTTGTTATGCAGTTTTTTCTAATAGCAGGCGTCGTCGCGAAGAAGATTGGTGATGATTTTTCCGATAATTATTGGTCGCGGCTGGAAAAAATGTTCGAATTCGTATCCGCTATCGCTCAAGGCGGAGAAAATCTGCCTATGTTTGGCGATTATGATGACGGATATGTCCTCGACCTATCTTATCACCCACACGATATTAACGGACTATTGTCCGCAGGTGCTGAGATTTTTCAACGCGATGATTTGAGAATATCGCAATCACCAAGCGAATGGCCGATTTGGCTCATTGACGGTGCTACGATTGATAAATCGACAAATCTTCCCGCTGATAATAGCACAACTTTGACTTCACGGGCATTTACGTCTTCGGGATATTATCTCCTGCAAAATGGCGAAAGGGAAGATACCGATTGCGTCAGTCTGCTTTTCGACAGCGGTCAGCAAGGACTAAAACCGCTGGTAGCTCACGGACATGCCGACGCTCTTTCGTTTGTCCTGAGAGTTGGCGGTAAAGATATATTTATCGATAGCGGAACTTACGATTATTTTTCGTTTCCCGATTGGCGAAATTATTTTCGCAGTACACGTGCCCATAATACCGTAGAAATCGACGGCGAAAATCAAGCGGAGCTCGCTGGCCCTTTTCTCTGGAATACACAAGCGGATGCTACGGCTCTCGAATATCAGCCAACCGCTGCAGGCGGAGCAATCATAGGCGAGCATACGGGATACTTTAGGCTTGCAAATCCCGTTCTCCACCGCAGAACCATAAAACTCAACGATAAAACCATCACAATAATCGATAATCTCGAAGCTATAAGGCAGCACAAAATCACGCAATATTTTCATTTGGCAGAGAACGTCCGTATCGACAAAATCGAAACAAATCATATTTTCTTACGTGCTGACTCCATACAAATAGAAATGATAATTGATGAGCGATTGGATATTCGTACGTATATGGGCAGCGAAAATCCTATAATGGGTTGGTCGAGTCGGGGCTATCATAGGAAAACGCCTATCACCACCATCGCAGCGGAATATCAAACCAACGGTGCTATAACGCTTAATACAACGATACTCATCGTGTATAAATCTTGACATCAGCGGCAATAAACAATACGATTCTATTTTGTCTTTGTGTATCAGAATAATTTTTATGGAGTACTAACAATATGCCTTCGCATCTTATCGAACCGCACGGCGGTAAGCTTGTAAATATGCTGGTCAATGCCGACCGAGCAGCTGAGCTTAAAAAGCTTAGCAGAGATTGGCCTTCGGTTGACCTTACGCCGCGTCAGCTTTGCGACCTCGAGTTGATAACAAACGGAGGATTCTCGCCACTCGAAGGTTTTATGACAAAAAAAGATTACGATAGTGTTTGTGATAAAATGAGGCTTGCCAACGGAGTGCTTTGGCCGATGCCTATAACTCTCGATATTTCCGAAGAGTTAGCATCTACGCTTAAGGTTGGCGACATTCTTGCGTTGCGAGATTTTGAAGGAGTTGTCCTTGCTGCGTTGCATATAGAGGACATTTGGCAGCCTGACCTTCAAGCAGAAGCAAAAAAGGTTTATGGCACGAGCGATACGCAACATCCCGCTGTCGCATATCTTCAGCAGCAGACCAAACCATATTACGTAGGCGGAAAAATCGAAGCGCTGTCGCTACCTCATCATTACGATTATGTTGACCTTCGGCATACACCCGCTCAGCTTAGGGAAAAGTTCGCTACTATGGGTTGGCGTAAGGTAGTAGCGTTTCAAACACGCAATCCTATGCACAGGGCGCATCAGGAATTGACATTCAGGGCAGCCAAGGAACTCGAAGCGAATCTGCTGATACATCCGGTGGTCGGTATGACCAAACCCGGAGATGTTGACCATTATACTCGTGTCCGATGTTATCAGGCGATATTAAGGCATTATCCGAAAAATACGACAATGCTAAGCTTGCTACCCTTAGCGATGCGTATGGGCGGGCCACGAGAAGCGCTTTGGCATGCGATTATCAGGAAAAACTTCGGCTGCACTCATTTCATTGTCGGCAGAGACCACGCAGGACCAGGAACCGATTCTAACGGTAAGCCATTTTATGGCCACTATGATGCACAGGAGTTATTAAAGCAATATCAGGACGAGCTGGGTATCCAAATGGTGCCATTCAAGATGATGGTCTATCTCGAAGAACGCGACGAATATGTCCCGATAGACGAAGTGCCCGAAGGTGTTACACCCAAATCGCTTTCGGGAACAGAACTGCGAGAGCGATTAGCACAAGGTCGGGAGATACCTTCGTGGTTTTCTTATCCCGATGTTATCGAAGAGCTTCGTCGCACATATAAGCCGAGAGCTGAGCAGGGATTTACCGTATTCTTCACCGGGCCACCGAGTTCGGGAAAATCCACACTCGCTAATGTGCTTATGATTAAATTATTGGAGATGGGCGGTCGGCCGGTTACGCTGCTCGATGGCGATCTGGTAAGAAAGCATCTTTCCTCGGAGCTTGGCTTTTCGAAAGAGCATCGCGATATAAACATCAGACGTATAGGCTTTGTAGCGTCCGAAATTACCAAAAACGGTGGCGTCGCTATTTGTGCCCCGATTGCTCCGTACGATAGCGTGCGAAAAGAAGTTCGCAATATGATTCAGCCGCGTGGCGGATTTGTTTTGCTATATGTTGCAACGCCCCTTGAAGTTTGCGAACAGCGAGATAGAAAGGGACTCTACGCAAAAGCCAGAGCGGGCATAATAAAAGAATTTACCGGTATATCCGACCCGTATGAAAAGCCCGAAGACGCTGACCTTACAATAGACACTACCGACCTAACGCCCGAGGAATGTGTCCAAGAAGTGCTATTACTACTCGAGAGAGAAGGTTTTATAGCGCCTAACAAATAATAAACGGGAGAAAATGCGATGGAAAAAATAATCGAAGGAAAAGCGTTTGTGCTTGGTGATAATGTCGATACCGATCAGATTATACCAGCTGAATACCTGAGCTATAATCCGTCAATAAAATCCGAACGCAAAATGTTCGGCCGATATGCACTTTCCGGCGTGCCTAAAGAGACATCGGGGCTGCCTGACGGCGGAATCCCTTTTGTCGATATGAGCGATGAAAATAACTGCCAAAGTGAATATTCGATTATAATTGCGGGAAAGAATTTCGGCTGTGGCAGTTCACGCGAGCATGCACCGTTAGCATTAGCAGAGGCGGGAGTCAAAGCTGTCGTTGCCAATTTCTACGCCAGAATATTTTTTCGCAATTCGGTCAATGGCGGATATCTGGTTCCGCTCGAGACGGACGAAGAGATTTATAAATCGGTAAAGACAGGCGATATTGTCAAAATCGATATCGAACAATCGACATTGACAAATACTGCCGACGGTAAAGTTTATAAGCTCAAACCGCTGGGCGATGTCGCGGAGATAATCGAAGCAGGCGGTTTATTCGAATACGCGAAGAAATTTACAATTTATAATTTGAAATTTGACATTTGAAATTTTGTCGTGTCTAAACATTCAATATTAGTCGGCTTAAGTTTCGGGTTGACCTCAGGCGTGATAACAACTCTCGGCTTGATGGTAGGGGTGAGTTCTGCAGCTGGCTCGCGAGTTGCTGTTATCGGCGCAATTCTTACTATCGCGGTAGCGGACGCCTTTTCCGATGCGTTGGGTATTCATATCTCCGAAGAGTCGGAAAACACGCACACCGCAAAGGAAATATGGATAGCGACAATAAGCACATTTCTCTCGAAATTTTTCTTTGCACTTACCTTTATCGTACCTGTATTATTGCTTGCACTTGATGATGCGATTTTAGTAAGTGTATTTTGGGGTTTAGCTATCCTATCGCTGATGAGCTATATGCTTGCACGTCAGCAAAACATTGCACCTTGGCGGGTAATAGCGGAGCATCTGATAATAGCTCTTGGGGTCATATTTTCCACTCATTACATCGGATTGTGGATAGCGGACATATTCGCAAGCTGATGGAAATATTTTTCAGACGAACTCGGTTTTTGACGATAAGATATAAGCGGGGAAGGTATTATTTGAAAGGAACGTATATATGACTATTAAGAGCGCCAGGGATTTCGATACGCCAGCACAACATTATGATGACCTTTGGCGGGTGTTTCGCATAATGGCGGAATTTGTCGAAGGTTTCGAGTTGATGGGCAATGTTGGTAGAGCTATTTCGATTTTCGGTTCCGCTCGCACTAAGCCCGATGATAAATATTATAAGATGGCAGAGCAGTTATCTGCTGACCTTGCAGAAAGCGGTTTTGCGATAATTACCGGAGGTGGTCCGGGAATTATGGAAGCTGCCAATAAAGGTGCAGCAGAGGCTGGCGGATTAAGCGTGGGCTTGAATATACTTCTGCCGATGGAGCAAACACCCAATCCGTATCAAAACGTGTCGATGGAGTTTCACTACTTTTTCGCCCGCAAGATGATGTTCATCAAATACGCATGGGGGTTGGTTTGTTTCCCCGGCGGCTTCGGAACGCTCGATGAGTTTTTCGAATCGATGACGCTTATTCAGACACACAAAGCACCGACTTTCCCCGTTGTATGCATAGGCAAAGATTACTGGTCGGGGCTTATCGATTGGCTTAAGGGTAAGGTGCTCGATGAATATCACAACATCGACCCCGAAGATATGAATCTATTTGAGGTAACCGACAATATAGAAGCAGCTGCTGATTTTCTGCGTAAAAATGCCGGACAGAAAGTAGTAAAACCGCCGCCTCACTTCAGACCTATCAATGGCGAGCTAATGTCGCCAGCTTCGAGAAAATAAATAACGCAAAACGATAGCGTATAACTATTGCTGTCAATCCGCTGCTTAGCTATAATGTGCGCCTAATATTAACAATAAAAACAATAAGCATATAAACGGAGTTTGACAATGGCTACTATTCGTGTCGGTGTTATCGGTTGCGGTAAATTTGCGGAAGCTCAGCATCTGCCAAACTGTCAGGTAGCGGACAATGTCGAATTGTGGCATTGCAGCTCGCGAAGCGAAAAGGGGCGTAAAACAGCTGAGCGATTCGGTGCGAAAAAAATAACCGCTGACTATCGGGACGTATTAAACGATCCCGAAGTGGATATGGTGATACTCAGCGTTCCGCACAAAATGCATCTGTTTTTCATTAAAGAGACGATAGCTGCGGGCAAAAATCTACTCTGCGAAAAGCCTATGACAATGACGATGGACGAAGCTTATGAAGTTATCAGTGCTGTACGTCAAAAGGGTGTTAAACTGTGCGTCGATTACAATCGCCGATTCAGTCCGTCGATGATTGATATGAAACAGGCATATCAAGCTCACCGAAACGGAAACAGCGAAGCAAAACCTCGCGTCTATATACAAGAGCCGAACCGAAGAAAATGGCCTGAGGAAGATGCTACGACAATTCTCATTCGCATAAACGACGAGAGCATAACTTACAGCGGTGTGCATATTGACTGGGCTTATGGTGGTGGGCAGATTATAGGCGAAGGGTGCCATTGGCTTGACTTGATGTGCTGGTTGCTTGAAGATAGGCCTATCAGAATTACAGGCATCGGTAGCACTCGTCTGAACTATGTCATTAACGTAGAATTCGAAAATGGCTCGTTAGGCTGTCTGTTATTTAGTGCGACTGGTACGTTCGAATATCCCAAAGAGCTTATCGAAATTCAACACCGTGGAAAAATCTTTCGAAGCGAATGCTTTGTGGAAAATCAATATTTCGGATTAGGCGAACGGACGGTAAAGAAATTTCCCCTTCAACAGGATTTCTTTCCTCAGGTCGGAACCGAAGGGGGATTATCAGGCTATCTCGCCAAAATAGAAGCAAGTGCCGAGGAATTCACCAAAACAGGCGTGTTCAAATATTGCTTTCCGGACAAAGGACACTTTCATCTGCTAAAAGCGTTTGCGGACGCATTACTCAACGACAGACCCTCGCCTATTGACGAAGTCGCGGGAATGCGAGCAACATATTTGTCTCGCCGGTCGATGGATTCGATTCGCACGGGTATTAGCCTTCCCATCAACATCGAAGACTGGGATATGTATGTCCATTGACATTATTGGCGGAGTGGTGCATGCCATAAAATAGGTAAATTTGTACCTGTCCACTCGCCGGTTGCTGAGTGTTTTTTCGCTGAAGGCGAAAAAATGTATCGAAGCGACATAGCGATCTTATCTGTCCGAAATCCCAAAATTCTCAAAACGCTTGAATATTGCGTTTCTCGCCTGTATTGCGTAATTCTCATTCTAACATTCTTAAGAATGTTAGAATGTCCCGAACTATTATAAAATCGATGTTTCAATGCAAATTTCTTTGTTCCGACATTCTTGAGAATGTCAGAATATCATAACAAAGTCGATTTGACCAATATTCAATTACAGACAGTTTTTCTTAAATGCGAATACGATTGCTAAAAGCTGATACGCTAACAACAAAATCCGGTTTTATGAGCATCCCGAAATTAACAGCTGTGAAAATTCTACCTACAACACGACATACACCCTTGGCGGAGTTACATTCTCTTCACTATTGTCTTTATCGCATAAGTTTCGTATCATATTCTTATTATAATAGTCTGTGGTAACTCTATGGAAAAAATGGAAAGAAAGGAAAATTTATGTCGATTAGTGTTGCAGTAGTAGGAGCTACCGGAGCGGTCGGTCAGGAATTTATCAAAGTGCTCGAGCGAAGGAACTTTCCAGCTGACGATATCAAGTTCTTAGCGTCGGCACGCTCCGCCGGCAAAGAGATTCGCTTTCGCGGCAAAAATTATATTATCGAAGAGCTTGCCGAAGACAGTTTTGTCGGTGTCAATATCGCTCTGTTTAGTGCTGGTAGTTCGATAAGCAAACAGTTCGCACCGATAGCTGTCGAAGCGGGAGCTATCGTCGTTGATAATTCCAGTGCGTTTCGAATGGATCCTGATGTGCCGTTGGTCGTGCCAGAGGTCAATCCGGAAGATGTCGAAAAGCACAAAGGGATAATAGCTAACCCTAACTGCTCGACGATAATTATGGTAGTTCCGCTTTGGCCTTTATATCGCAAGGTAAAGATAGAACGTGTTGTAGTCTCGACATATCAAGCTGCCAGCGGAGCAGGCTGGAAGGCGATGCAGGAGTTGACCAATCAGACAGCGGACCTTTTAGCTGGCAAAGAGCCCAAGCCCGAAGTACTGCCTCATATCTATGCGTTTAATCTGTTTTCGCACAACTCGAAAATCGGAGAAAACGGATATAATGAAGAAGAGATGAAGATGGTAAATGAGACGCACAAGATGTTTCACGACAACGATATCAAAATATCAGCTACCTGCGTTCGTGTTCCTGTCCTGCGTGCTCATAGTGAAGCGATAAATATTACATTTTCTCAGCCGATATCGGAAAACGAGGTGCGTGAGATTTTAGCTAACGCGCCGGGAATAAAAATTGTCGATGATAAAGAAAAGAATTATTTTCCAATGCCCATAGATGCCTCCGAGCAGGACGATGTACTGGTAGGGCGAATTCGACAAGACATATCTCAGCCTGACGGGCGCGGGATAGATATGTTCATCGCTGGCGATCAGCTGCTGAAGGGTGCTGCTCTGAATGCTGTCCAAATCGCTGAACTCCTGCCTATGGTAAAGGACAAAAAATAATTGTGTGTTAGGGAGGATTGGTAATGCAAGTAAATATTTCGGAAAAACAGTTGAAAAAAGCAGTAAAAGAGTCCATTCGTGAAATGCTGAGCGAACACGATAGTATGCTAAGAGACGTTCTTAAAGAGGCTATTGAAGATATTGCTATAGGATATGCAATAGAGCAAGGCGATAAGGGAAAATTTGTTGACGAAAAAGAAATAATGGAGCTTTTGCGATAAATGGATGTCAAGTATGAAACAAGCTTTAAGCGTGATCTGAAACGCATCAAAGATAAGGAGATACTTCGTATTG
>WFQY01000236.1 GCA_015486815.1 Phycisphaerae bacterium
CCGGAGTGTTGATGCTAATATGCTGACACACAAAATCTTTTCCAAGTGAACAATCGATTATTTTAACGATTCTTTCTTTGTCTATATTATTCATATAAACCTCCTTTGTTTAATTAAAGTTTAAAGCTAATTTTACGTATTGCCTGAAAAATTTCGTTAACGAAATTTTTTTGAGATGGATAACCTACGCCATTTTATCTAGAACGTGGGGTAACAAGCTCTGCCCAGGGATGCTGAGCGATAGCTATTGTCGGTTCATAAATACGACGCACTCCTTTATAGGTCTCTTTTGTCCTCATATGCCAGGTGAATTCAATAGTGAAAAATACTTCAGGCGCCGGATGCATTCCATGCTGCGCAGCATATACCGGATATTCCTGATATGCCGAAAGCACAACCCCATGAAGCGTGCGCTTCTCCAATGTTTTGATTCCAGATCCAGGTGCAAATCTGGATACGGTCAATGTTGACGGTTTATGCAGATGTCCTATAACAAAGCAGTCTACATTCTCCCAGGAATTCATTAATCTATAAAGTTTATTAACTCCGGCAGTAACGGTGCCAGATCCCCATCCGTGGGTTGCAACAATGGTTAAGGGAAGTTTTTGTGGATTCTTGAGCCTGGCCCTTGTTATTGCTACTTTCAGTTGTATCAGTGCCTGACCAGGTGCATAGGGAACATCTAAATCCTGACTAAGATTCTCAAGCAGATCAAAACCTGACCATTTTGATACACGCATATCATGGTTGCCTTGAATAATTACAAGGATTCGATCTTTGATCGGCAGCAGCATTTTTCTTATTTTTGTATATACTTGATTCAAGCGTTTTGTTTTGGCGGACAATTCTCCGACATTATCCTTAAATCCGACATCAAAAATATCACCAATCAAAAAAGTAAACCAGTTGTGCTTTTTGATCGCATTTACCATATCGGCAAGCTCCTTCATCCTTGCCCCGGCATCTATATGTATATCACCTATTGGGGCCACTACTACTCTTTTTGCATACGGAAGTATGCGTCTTATTGTTGTTACTGAATTGTTTACTTGCATATTGTTATTATAAGGCAAAAATAATGAATTTGGCGTACTTTTAGGGGAAAAAGGCGGGTCGATATGACCCGCCCGATTATATTCTCGACGCTCGTCGGGATGGATGAGGAGAACCAGGCAAGAGCAAGTGTTCGAACACGTACGTCAGGAAATTTCTGACGCGATCAGACGTATGAAGTGGAGACGGGAACCATCGAATGCATCTGAACGGATTTAGAAGATGAGGTGCTAGCTTCGGGGCGAGATGGCCCATGCAGCATCGATGTTGGCGCAAGTATTTCAAGGAGCGGAAATCCGATCAGCTTCATCGCTCGGTAGTTTTCTTGTTCTTTGTTTTTTCTGAATTTTAGTGCGAGCGATGAAAGACAAAGGCTATTTTCACCTATTTTTGCCGTCGAGATTTATCAAGGAAGACCCGATTCGCTGAGAATCGGGCTCTTCCCGATAAATGAGCCCGCTTGTCGGGCTGCTTTTGAACAACGAGCTTTGCTTGTTGTTCAAAAGCTTTTGATTAGTTTACTAACGGTAGCCATTTAACACTACCTGAATCTAGGGATGAGAGTCGATATCCGCGTTGGGATAGTAGCACTTCATCCCGGTAAAACGATGCTGATCTCCCATTGGGCGCAGGATCTACCCAGGATAATTATCGATCAATGGACCAGTGAAAAATTCCGGTTCCGGTTGGCGGATACCGAAGGCCGATTCGCGCAGCCGAGGTAGAATAAGTAAACAGTCTTTTCTTGTTGAAGCAAGTCTGTGAGAAATCCTTCTTTGCAGAGAGTTATACCTATTCGACATCTTTCTTGAGACCAACCAGAATCTTTCCGGAGTTCATGCCGGAACCATGGCACTTCCTGTTGCTACGACTAGTTCGTAGCAAGTAAAAAGCTATTTCCACTTTTTCTATAAAATAGTATTGCCATCGTTTTCTAATCTTTTGGAATTATTGCAGAATGTATTGCTGGAAAATACTTCTGCTTCTTTATATATACCCCGCATTCTCCATTTTTGCGGAGTGGACACCACTGCGGACATTTCGCCGGTGATGTGGGATAAAATTTATCCGTCCTTATTGCTTCTTTTAAGGCCATTGATAGGGCCAACAATTTGTAGATGTCTTCAGCCGTTATGATTCTTTTTACGATTCGATAATGTCCGGGGTCATTCTTAGAAACACTAATATATTGCACTTCTACCGGATATTCGAGCGGTCTGCCGCGCATATCATTAATGGCAGCGGCGTAAACCACCATCTGCATAGAGTTATCTATATCTCTCTGAGTTTTGTATCTGAGGCCGGTTTTGAAATCTATAATTATTTCATTGTCTTTAAGGGCATCTATAATTCCAAAATATTGAATTCCGTATACATGAAAGTAAACTTTCATTTCTGTATTCGACATTGATTGCAGATTAAATGATCGCAGCCCTCCTTCTATCAAAGCATCCAATCGGTCGAGCATCGGCTGAACATATTCGGCACTTGTTAATCCATCATGCGCTTTATCAAATGTTATCCCCATTTCATATAAACCTTGCTTGCTTTTATAAAAGTATCTATCCTGATGTCGTATCGCAAGCTCCATTGCCTTATGAAATAGTATCCCCTCGACCATTGACGGCGATTTATGAAATGGGATTATGCGGTCTATATAGGTTGCTTTGTAGAGAAGCGGGCATGTAAAGAATCTATCGAGCTGTGATGCTGAGATATACATTATCTTGCTAAAATTTCTTTAACATCGCATATATATCATCAATGTTTAAATTGTCCACATCTATCGCCATCATACCAATTCCAGACGTAACGAAAAACATGGGATCTTCTTTTTCCTTTTCGGATCCGTCTTCTTCGTTGCCAAGTATAACGACAATAAATTCTTCCTTTTTCCCGGTACCATTTGGGAATGCACCGAAGCGCCTTTTCTCTGGTTTTCCAGGAATTTTTTCTATATTTACAAAACCAAAAATTGGCATCTCTTCTATATTAGGCTTTATGGTATCCGGTCCTACCATAC
>WFQY01000237.1 GCA_015486815.1 Phycisphaerae bacterium
GCTATAGACTAATCGCTAACAGCTTCTGCCTTCAGCTAATAGCTACAGACTAATAGCTAACAGCTTCTGCCTTCAGCTAATAGCTACAGACTAATAGCTAACAGCTTCTGCCTTCAGCTAATAGCTACAGACTAATAGCTAAGGACTAATTATCACTTTCGCGGTATGAAAATTATCTGTCCCGCTCGAAGTCTTTTCGGATCGCCCTTCACAGCCGCCTTGTTTATGTCGAAAATCTCACGCCAACGAGACGCATCACCAAGAACATCACGCGCAATGGTATAAAACGATTCACCGCTCTTTACCGTATATGGCTTGAGTTTGGCTTTATCCACTTCTGCTGGCAATTTCGATTCGCCCGCTTCAAATTTCCAAATAGCCTGCATCTTAGGCGGTATCACAATCTTCTGACCGACCAATAATTTATCCGGATTGACGGAAGGATTCTCACGTGCAATCACCGTCCATAGCTCACCCTTACCGTAATATTTCTTGGCAATATCATAAAGCGTATCACCAGGTCCCACTATATAAACCTCTTTTTCCGTAAGTTCTTTTTGCCTCGTTTTGCTTTTTTTCTTCTTTTTCGGAAGATTAAGTTTGATAGCAACAGGCTTATTCGCTATCACCTCAGCAGGCCTACTCGCAAGACCGCTGCGTTCAGCGGCAGAACTAACATTAGCGGGAGCTGTTGTCTGTGGTTCGAGATTCAGACTTATCGAAATTTCAGACTTCGCAGATTCAGGCGTTATCTTTATTGTGGAAATAGCAGGCTGACTCTGAGCAACTGACGCGGGCTTTTCCTCGCCAGACTTAACATCAACAACAGGCTTAGCTTCGTTTTGCTTTGGCTTTACCGCCGGAGATGTCAAATTAACCGGTAAGGGAATCTCCTGCTTATTCACTTTCCGCATTTGCCCCGAATGCTTTTTCTGTCCACCCGTCAGGTCGATAGGCTTTTCATTTGACGTGCGAAAAAAGTAAACTGCGACGACGATTACTAACAGGCAAACCACTACAATCGCTATCTTGCCTTCCGTTCGCATAATTTTTTCTCCAATGATATTTTCGAATTATTTGCCCGACGGCTCGGTGCGCTTTCCGAAACTACCAAGCCATCCTATCAGCAACGGTGAAGCAATCGCTATCGATGAGTATGTTCCCACCATTGTTCCTATTATCATCACGTAGCTAAATCCGTGCGCTCCTTCGCCACCGAATATATATAGGATAACCATAACAAGCAAAGTAGTCAATGATGTCAGAATCGTCCTGCTTAGCGTCTGATTGATCGACTCGTTTATAATTGTGGGAGTAATCTCCCTGAGCTTACCTTTGTTCTCACGTATTCTGTCGTAAACAACAATGGTGTCGTTTACCGAATATCCGATAACGGTAAGAAACGCTGCTATCATCGCCAGATTGATCTTGAAGTCCGAAAGCATCAGCGCCTTACCTATCACCGTGTCATAAAAATATTCCGCAAGCATAACAAAGGCAACTGCTATCGTAACATCGTGAAGAAGTGCGATAATAGCAGCTACTCCGTGTCTCGGCGTTCCGAATCGCACCCACAGATACATAATAATCGCACCGAAAGCAACGATAAGCGCAAGAAACGCTGCATTCCTCGCCTGCTCCGCAACCTGAGCTGCAAACTGAGTTACCTTTTGCAACTCGCTCGTCCGCGAAAGCGCCTCTTGCAACAGATTAAGCTCCGGCTCAACGAGACCGCTCCGCCAAAGTTTGGGATCTTCGTCATACAGATAGTTCGGATCGGTAACAACGACAGCTACCCTCGTATATTTTATCTTATCGTCAGGCAGATGTACCACATCCTGACCAGCAGCGGGCGTCAATCCGATTATATCAAAGTCCCGCCATTGTAATTTGGCAAAGTCAGGCTGAAGCCTCATCGCTATAATCCTATCTCTCAACTTAGGCGTCGTAATCGCAGGATCAAGCTTATCGACAACAAAGGCAACTCCTCCGAGATAATCGGGAACATATCCCGGTGCCTTCGGATCGCCTATAACATCTCTCAGAGACTTCTTTACGATCGGATAAACCTTTATATCGGGATCGAACTTTATCGCCTGCTGAATATTCAGATCAGGCCCAAGTGTCGAGAGAATCGCATCGATAACAAGCTGCTGAGCGGTAGCTACCGTTACTATCTCAAACTGCGTCTTCTTCGTTCCGACGCTTTGCACCTGCGCAATTGCAAGGTCTTTTCCTGTCTTCCGCGTATCATCCGCAACCTTTTTTATCAAAGCCTTCACATCATCTCGCGAAAGATGACCCTTAGGCAGAGATTTCACCTTAAAGACAATCGTTTCGCTATCGACAATTTTTAACGAGCCTTTTTCAAGATAATCTTCCATAAATGAAATAAGGGCAGCTTCGAGCCTTCTCGCTGATATATTCTTGAATTTAAGCGTATATGCATCTTTACGCTGAGGAATAGGTGCCAATTTAGTCTGCTCTATCGCATCGCCCGAAGATATCAATTCTTGTCCCGCTTGAGCAACCTTTTCACGCACCTGTTTGATACCCAATAGCCCGGGCTTTTTCAATTCTATCTGCATCGAAGTTCCACCACGAAATTCGATTCCGTATTTATCCTGCCCGCGAGCAGGAAAAGTAATCAATCCGATAACGATAAGCGAGATACTGACAAGCCAAAAATATTTCTGCTTGCCCATCCAGTTCACGCTCGGCTTCTTAAAAAATTGCAGCATAGGCAACGATTTTATCACCTTCCACTGCACGAGGAGAGAAAACGCTACACGAGTAACAAACAGTGCGGTGAACATATTGATAACCAAACCCAATGCCAATACGAGGGCAAATCCCTTTATCTCCTCCGTGCCTATATAATACAGAACGACCGAAGTAATAAGCGTGGTAACATTCGCATCGACGATAGTAGAAAGTGCCTTATCATATCCGTTCTTGATTATAAGCCTAAGCGATTGCACCTTGCTCGATTCCTCACGCATACGCTCATAGATAAGCACGTTAGCATCGACCGCCATTCCCATCGTCAGTATCACACCAGCGATACCTGCCATCGTAAATGTCGCCTCCAAGGCAGCCATCACCGCCAACAACATAAGCAAATTCATCGCCAACGCAAAGTCAGCTATCAAACCTGCCCACAGATAATAAATCGTCATAAACGCAACGACCGCTATCAATCCGTAAATAGCCGCCCGCATACCCGCTCTACGGTTATCCTGCCCGAGGCTCGGACCTATACTATGCACCGCAATAGGCGTGTCTTTAAGCCTCGCATCAAGAGAACCCGCATTAAGCGTACTTACCATATACTTTATATCCTCATCGGTAAACTTACCCGTAATAATCCCACGCTTACTAATAGCCGACTGAATCATCGGCGCACTTATCGCTTTACCGTCAAGAACAATACACAAATATCGTTTGAGATTATTCCGAGTAAGTTCGAGAAAATAACTCGCACCTACATCATTGAATTCAAATCCGACAGCCGGCATACCATTAGCATCACGTGTCGGATATGCCTCGGTAAGTTTCCAATCAGGCTTGGAATTATCCAACACCTTCATCGGGTCTTTATAATACGCCAATACCCACCATTTACCACCCCACTGTCGCTTGATGCCCGCTTTTATCGCATCAGGCTTTTCTACCTCATACCACGCAAATTCATCTTCCGGACGTACACGTGGTCCCTTTTCCTCAAGCCGTTTTATATAATCCGCAAATTCATCCGGATTTTCTACCGAGCTGGTCGCAAGAATGTGAAATTCCAAAACCCCCTGCCCACGTAACAGCCTCATCAAATCAGCGGGATTATCCAAAGGTCCCTTTACTTTCGACCATTCCGTATACGCCTTTATCGCATTATCTATAAGTGCTACCCGCGAAGGATATTTCCGTTTGATTTTCTCAAGCGCCTTCTTACGAGTAGTCAAACCCAGATCAAGTTCGAGCGTATCATTAAAATTCTTGATATCAAAATTCGTCGCAAGTAATTTGTCGAGCTCAGCTTCGTAATTCTGTTCGAGATCACTGACAATTACAGGGTCTTTTTTACTTCTACGTGCCTGCATCCACGCATCGTAAGCCTTTTCTATCGCCTGCAAAATCTTTTTTCGCTCGTGTACTCCTCGAATCAACTTTGCCAATGCTTGTTCACGTTGTTTGCCTTTAAGATTCAATGCCCGCTCAAGCTCGGAAATTTTCACGTTAGTAGCGACCAGTGCATCCATTGCCGCCCGAAATTTCTTACGCATTTCGATAGTTTGTTTAGGCGGCAATGGCATCTGTATCTCCAGACGCGTATCACCGACAGGCCGCCAGATAAGATTTCGAACACCATCCGGATCGACACGTTGTTTGAGTCTTTCCATAACGCGAGTCGATAGGTTAGACGTATTTTTCAATCCTGTCGTATCTATCTCATAAAGCAGGCTATATCCGCCGACAAGATCAATTCCACCTTTTAGCTGTTTGCTCGGTGGATATATCTGATATACCGACCAGAGGATAACCAAAACGGTAAACGCTAACTTCCAGTAAAGATTTTTATCCTGCATACACTATATACCTCGTTCAATTATGCCAAAATTCCTTTGCTGATATTAAAATTACCGAAACAGTTCATTCTGTGGTTTTTGCGTAATTTTATCAACTTTATTTTTTATCACTGCCCGCAGGCTCGAGTATTTTCTGGATAGCGCTGCGTGTAAATTTCATTCTCGTATTGGAATTATCGTCAACTTTCACTATAACTTCATTTTCGCGGACTTCCATTACTGTCCCGATTATTCCACCTATCGTCATAACC
>WFQY01000238.1 GCA_015486815.1 Phycisphaerae bacterium
ACCATATAGTCCTACGTATATTCCTTTATCGACATCGCGAGTAACAAGGGGAAAATTCCACGTGCCTTCGGTAAGCTCGTCTTCAAGCGTAGCTTGCGGAACGTATTTCGGGCGTCCCTGTTTTCGCGTGAGGTTAATATGCGAAATCAACCACCAATCATCAAAAAAATGAAGGTAACCCATATTGTTTTATCCTTTTTTGTTTTCTTGCCTGCCAAGATCCATATTATATTATAATATATCGATGATAGAGCGTAATATCAAGTAACTTCGGAATTATTTTTCAATATATAAAGCCATCAATCAGAATCCGAGTATAAATCTAAGCATACATCTAAGCATAAATTCGAGCATAAATATTAGCTTAGCTTGCGGAGTATCTCTGCTGCCTTTTGCTCGTAAATTTCTTGCCAATTCGGAGCTAACAGACATTCGGTAACTTCGTAGCCACCCTTATCGTAATAATCAGCGGGTGGGCTGTAATGGATATAGCCATTGGAAAAGGCAGATATGAAAGTATATTCGTAAGGCGATGTGCGCTTTATGTTCAGAGCGACCTCCGTAAGCATCTCAGCTGGTGATGAAATCAATACGAAATCACCGATCTTTATGCCCATAATTTCAGCGGAAATAGTCGGGCTAGCTGACTCCGCATTTATCCGCTGATGCTTCTCGAGCGTTGCAATCTTATCTTGTATCCTCGCTAACTTTTCCATCGCGCGAATATTTTCAATATATTTATCTATCTGCTTTGCCACGAAAGAATCCATCATATTAAGCTCATCACTGCCAATCTTATTTTCTTGTAAATATCGATAAGAGTAATTCGCAGGATAATCGGGCTGAAGTTTATATTTCAGATATAATGGCAGGAACGTTTTGAAGTTCAAGCTGGTGCCTTTAAGAGATTCAAGCAGTGCTGACTGCTCAGCTTCGAGTTCTTTTATACGCTCGGGAAAATCCGTCCTTCGGGGCAATTCGATTGTCTCGGTAATAACGTTTATTTTTGCGTCCGCTGTCCGAATATTTCTCAACGCTTGCAGAGTACTCAAGCCTAACGTAATGCCGATAGGTTCGATATTTCTGGGACGCTCGAAATCTTTGAAATAGATATCGATAACATCTCCGCCAGCGCCTTGCAGAAACAAAGCCATCGCATCATCGCCGAGATTTTCCTCTATGACTTTTGAAGCAATAGCGGGAAAGTTCGCAGTTATGCTTCCCTTGGCATCGCCGAATAACGGATGGCAGGCAAAGTTATAAATCACAGCTAAGGGCTTACCATCGAGGCGATCAATACGCAGTATGCCTATTTCCGGATCGATCGGACCTACATCGGCAACTTCATCGTCCGCAGGAGACGGATTGCTATGTCGAATCGTCCAGTGTTTGCCGTTTTTTAATCTTAATGTTCGATTAATCGTTATGCGGTCTTCATAGCCTTTGCCTGCGCCTACCTTTACCGGCTGAAGGTTTTCGTAGGCTCTGCGAACAGCATCAAAGGTTCGCTCTATCTGCTGATTGTCATCGCATAGCAATCTGCCGGGCGGATGCGTATGGGAAGCGTTTACCAAAACGTTTTTGCGGGGAATGTTAAGCTCGTTTTCGATTTTATTGCGTAAGGTTGGCAGAAACTCTTCGCTTACGTCGGGCAGCAGTCCGCAACTGATTTTTCTCGCACCTATCGCTGTCGTATCCATAGTGATAATGACCAGCTGAGTATTACCATCGTCAACCACAAGAGCCTTGGTAAAAAGCGGGTCGCGAATAAGGGCGTTTTTATCGTCGGTGGTAATATCACTTTTAGCTACGCCAGCCCTTAGCATATTAGATAGCGAGTTATCCATTCCGAACAGTCCTTCTTAATTTTATTCTTAAAAGCTCGTATAATATCTCTGTATAATGTAACGATATAAAAGTAAAGGAAAATTCCTATGGCGGAGATACAGTTGGATAGCAAAAGCCGACAAGCATTTTTGGATGCTCAGAAAAATGAAATAACCGAGCATTTTATTTATTCCAAATTGGCACAAGTCATCAAAGATGAGCATAATCGTCAGGTGCTAAACAAAATAGCTAATGACGAAAAGGCTCATTATGAATTTTTCAGGCGATATACAAATCAGGATGTCTCACCATCACGATTGCAAATATGGTTTTATTATCTGATATCGAGAGTTTTCGGGCTGACCTTCGGCGTTAAGCTGATGGAGAATGGCGAGGGCAAAGCGAAGGAAAATTATAAGCAAATGGAAACAGTCGTGCCTGATATTCAAAAAATCGAAGAAGATGAAGACCGACACGAACGTCAGCTTATAGAAATGATAAATGAAGAGAGACTTGAATACGTCGGCTCGATGGTGCTTGGCTTGAATGACGCATTGGTCGAACTTACGGGTGCATTGGCGGGATTGTCTTTTGCGTTACAGAATACAAGACTGACCGCTATCGCTGGACTGATTACCGGAATAGCAGCTTCTCTGTCGATGGCAGCTTCGGAATATCTGTCAGTAAAAGCGGAACACGGTAAGAGTGCGAAACACCCGATCAAAGCTTCCGTCTATACCGGCATTGCGTACGTCTTTACGGTATTCTTTCTTATACTGCCATTCCTTGTATGCACGAGCTCGTATGTCGCACTTATATGGACAATGATAAATGCGGTAGCGATAATCGGCATTTTCACTTTTTACATCTCCGTAGCGAAAGACCTGTCATTCAAGATACGGTTTTTGGAGATGGCGGGATTGAGTTTTGCGGTAGCTGGCATAACATTTTTAATCGGTATAGTGATACGTCATTTTCTGCATATAGATGTGTAGCGTAAATGTAAAAGCTCTTTTTGCTTTATCATAGCTGAGCGGTCAGATTATCGAAAACCGTCTCGGTTGAAATATCTTGCATACACAACGGCAGCTCCGACATCTCGACTTTGGGGCAGTGCCTTTTATAGCACGGACTGCAATCAAGGGAAGTTTTTACTACCGATTTCGGACGATTGTATGGGCCTGTTCTGGCGGGATTGGTCGGTCCGATGATAGCGGTTACAGGACGATTTAGCGCAACAGCTATATGCATCGGTCCGGAATCGTTGCTTACAAGGGCGGTGGAATCATCAATAAGTGCGAGTAATTGAGGTAGTGTGGTTTGGCCGGTAAAATTGGCTACCGGATAGTTTGAGAGCTTTTCCATCATTTTCTCAGCTATTGATCTTTCGTTCTTTCCGCCTAAGATAACGACGGGAAGTTCGAGTTTTGAGCAGATTAGTTTACTCAGTTCCGTAAATTTATCGACAGGCCAACATTTGCTCGACCACGTTCCGCCGGGTGCGATTGCGATATATTTGCGTGGTGTGATATGATGGGCAGCGAGCCGTTGACGGATAATGTCCCTTGCAGGTTCGGGAATATGGACAACAAATTCCGGTTCGCCGATTTTTTCCTCGTCAGCGAAAAGTTTTATGCACGAGTGCATTCTATCGACGGTATGTGTGTTATGATCCATTTCGGGCATACGATGGGTATAAAAGATCCATCCGAGTTCGCGTTTTTCCGCAGGTCCGATTCTTACCGGTGCTTGAGTATTCCAAGCCAAAAAGCCGCTGCGGAACAGACCTTGCAGATCGATGACGAGATCGAACTTTGCCTGTCGCAGCGAGCGGAGGAATTTCATAAATCGCTTCGTTACTGACCAGCTATGAGCCAAATATCCGAATCTCCTTCTGTCGAATTCTATTATATGGTCTATCATAGGATGATTGTTTATCCAGTCAGCGAGATGCGAAGAAACAAGCCAACTTATTTTCGCATCGGGAAACCGCTTTCTCAAAGCGACGAGAACGGGCAGGGCACAGATTATATCGCCGGCAGCTGATGGCTTAATTATCAAAATGTTCTTAAAATTTTCAGCCAGCATAATTTATCCTGCTATATGGTATTTAACCTGCTATATGGTCGTGAAATTTCTTTTCCCGTTCACTCTGTATATCTCGCCAAAGTTTTTTCCATTCCGGTTTGCCGCTGCCTATCCGCCTCATATAAAATTTCAAAAATCTCAACCGATCGGTAAGCGTAACATATGCGCTTAAGTCAGCGGATATTGATAACCTCGTAAGGGCACGAAGCTGATCTTTCGGATTGGTTCTGCGTTTGAGCTTTAGCCCGTCGAGATCAACAAGTATAATTTGAATTTGTTCGGGAATAATATCTTTTGCTGACTCAATAGTTACATTTCGCAAGAGGATATTGGTCGCTTTCATATCGCGATGAGAGAAGCCGTTTTGGTGCATTTTTTTGAGTATGGTTGCGAGTTTTTCCGTTAAACTGATTTTCACACGTCGCCTTAATTCCTGCGGCAGGACAGGCAGGATTGAAGTAAGAAAGACTCTTAAATTAACGGAAGGCTCGACATTTTCGGTGATAAAAACAGAGTCGGTTAATATCTGCCCTACTCGTCTTTCGAGTACTGCTAACGGTTGAGCTACCGGTATGCCGCGATGAATCATCGCAAAACTCATTTTCCACGCTCTTCGTGCACGCGATTGACGGATACAATCCCAAAGCGCAGCGATTGGTTTTTTGCGAATATGCCTTTTAGCAACGACGTTTAATTCGTGCTGACCAACAAACAGTTTGCCTTTACACACCAGAGCTGACCGTGAGTTCTTAAATGGTCTGGTCTGTCTGACAAAGTTTTCGAGCAATTCTTCGGGCTTAGCCAGCGCCTTTCGCCAATCTTCCGCATTGAATTCGAGATGCGAATATAGCGAATATTCAAGGGAATGTTTCGTTTTCAGAAAGACATTCGCCTGCCAGTGATTCGATAGAGTCAACTTTGCAAAATACTTTGACGTTCTAACGGCACGTCTATCTCGCGAAGCCCATATTTTTTGCGTATGACGCTCAGCTGCCTGATTTAACGCTTGTGCCCAATAACGAAAATTGTCCTGCGAAAAGTTCCCGCTACGGCCGTTTGATAATTGCGAGCGGTGATACATATATCTTTTCAATAGTTTGAGTCTTTGAGTAATAGTAGCGTGTTGACGAAACCATTGATTTAATTGAGCTATATTGTAAATTGCATCACGATCGGAAACAGGTCGGGCGATTTTTATACTGTGTAAATCTACCAGATATACCTTCGGAGCAGTAGGGTTGAGATATTCAACAAGTAAGTTTCCCGGATGCAAATCGGAATGTGCCAGTCCGCAGTGATGGGCCTTCGCTAATAGTTCAGCGATGGCATCGATAAGTTTGTTTTCATATCTGAATTTGATGTACCCCGTCTCTGTCGATATTTTCTTCCAATAGTCCGCCAACGGAAGCGTTCTCGCCTCGCCCGCTGTTATCAATAGACAATCAATTACCGAATTTATGTCGGTGGATATTGCGTAAGCTAACGGTTTAACGCACTTGACGTTATGGGACAACGCATATTGTGCCACATTCCATTCTTTTATGCACGCGGGGCCTCTGTACAATCTCTTTAACTGCCAGAGTTTTCCGTTACGCATATAATATTTCGCATAACAGGAATAGCCGTTGATGTTGACAAACCAGACCTCACGCTGAGCATTTTTCTTTATGAGTTTTGCTCCCGGAATATTCGCAGGATTAAGCCAATCCACTTTATCAACGGCGAGATTTTCAATCCATTGTGGATTATCGACCCGCCAATGTAGCTGACCGATCTGAATACGTTTCTCTCCTATACAGTGCAGACTCGAAGACAATATCGAAGCTGTATCAATTTTCTGTTCTATCTGATTAATCACCATAGAAACACCCAAATAGGCCTGGAGTGAAATGTTACCGAAACAAAGGTATTATAGAATATCTGTTTCTTATACACATCTGACGCTGCCGACGATCT
>WFQY01000239.1 GCA_015486815.1 Phycisphaerae bacterium
ATACAGGCGTAGGTTAAATCTCTGCTGGCTCCGAAGGTAGTATCGAGATGAACAGACGGACTTATCCATCGTATCGAGCTTACCGAAGCAACGCCGAGCACAACAAGCATCAGAAAAAACATCACTGCGGACAATTTTTCTCTGATGCTTACGGATGGTCTGTTATGTTCAGGCTTATTCTTTGTCATTTTTCTGCGGCTGATATTCTAAAATTGCGATGATTGCTACGATACATATCGTCTGAAATATAACAAGCCAAGCTAACATACCCGAAAGGTATCGGATGATAATCGCACTGATTGCGGTTCCTATCGAAGCAAGGTAAATCGTCAAAACGGTCTGCCTTTTGCTCAGTCCGCGATTTATAAGACGGTGCGAGAAGTGTCGATGGTCGCCGACGAACGGACTTACGCCAGATCGTAAGCGAAGAAATATTACCGAAAGGAAATCGTAAATCGGAATTGCAAGGACGATAACAGGCATAAGGACAGCTGATTTTTGCGTCTGCGGATTGGCTTCGAAGTAATAAGTAGTCAAAATCGTACCGACCGCAAGTAGAAAACCTATAGGCTGCGAGCCTGCATCGCCTAAGAAGATTTTTGCCGGTGGAAAGTTATGAAACAAAAATCCCGCGAGAGCACCCGCTAAACACGCCAAATATGCGCTGACGAGTAGTTGTCCGCCACTGGCAGAGACAGCGAGCAAAACGAGAGTGCATATAAGTGCGACTCCGCCAGCTAAACCATCGGTATTGTCCATAAAATTTATCGCATTGGTAATCGTAACAATCCAGAGTATAGTAATCGCATAACCGATAGCTGGTATCTTAATAAACAAGTAAAGCCTAACGTCAAAGCCTATGACAACCAGCCCTGCGACAGCGAATTGAATCGCCAATTTGAGAAATGGGCCAAAGTCCTTTACGTCGTCGAATATGCCGAGTATCAGCAAAATAAAGGCACAAAACAAAATACCGAGTATCTGTTGAGTGCGTATGACAACGCCGGTATGAAAATCGGTCAGCTGATTTATGTATGGCAGGTGCGAAACGATATTTGTGTGAACTGCTAATATGCCTGCGATGATAATCAACGCAATTGAGAGGAAGACCGCAATTCCCCCGCCAAGGGGCGTAGCGATTTTGTGAGCTTTGTGTTTGTGGGGAATATCCATATAACCTATGCGCCTTGATATCGACCCTGCTGCATAACAGAGAATATAACAGCTAATCAGCGATGAAACAAAAATCATCAATAGAATCATCTGCATTGAATTTTCCCGTCAAAAGTTCATCAGTCAGCTATTATAGATTGTGTGCAGGCGAATTGCAAAAGTGATTCTTGTATAGCAAAAGTTGCGTGGATATTCTATAATTCCGTTATGAGTAAATCGTTTCTAAGGTCGAGCAGATTAATAAGTTTTATCACGCTAATCAGCAGGATTACCGGGCTGACGAGGGATGTGCTGATTGCCTCGTGGCTTGGCAATAGCTGGATTCAGGACAGACTCAGCTATGCGTTTGCAATACCGCATCTGTTTCGTAGGCTCTTCGGCGAAGGTGCGCTATCGTCAGCGTTTATTCCGGTTTTGTCGGAAAAACTTACGAAAGAAGGAAAAGAAGCTGCCGGAAAACTGTTTGGCAATGTAGCGACGCTGCTGGCCATCGTCTTAGCTTCTCTGACAGCGATTTTGCTGATGATAATTCTCGGGCTGAGTTTCATCGAGACCGACACAATACAGACAAAATTAACGCTTGGCCTGACTGCGGTGATGCTACCTTATATGATTTTCGTATGTCTGGTAGCATTGTTTTCGGGATTATTAAACTGCCTCGACAGATTCGGACTGCCTGCGTTTATGCCTATAATATTGAATCTGTTTCAGATATCAGCTGTCATTTTCGCAAATTACGGGTTAAGTCGTTTTGGTGTGCCTAAATATCAACAGGTATATGCCCTCGGCATTGCGGTGCTATTAGCGGGTGTGGTTCAGCTGGCTGTGATGATATGGTCGGTTCGAAAGGCGGGCTTGAAATGGGGGTTTGACCTCTCGACTGATTCGCCCGAACTAAAACGCATATATCAAATGATACTGCCCGTAATGCTCGGGCTTGGAATTTTGCAGATAGGCGCATGGTTTGACAATCAGGTGATACTATCACTAACCGCTGGCAGCAGTGCGACGTTTACAATCTTCGGCAAGACGATTTCTTATCCGTTGGCGGAAGGTGCGCTTTCGTCGGTAACTTTTGCACGTCGGCTCTATAATCTTCCGCTTGGCGTTTTGGGAATTGCATTAGCGACGGCAGCTTTTCCGCGATTCGGCATATACGCAGCTGAGGGTAACTACGAAAAACTCTCGGAATCGGTAAGTCAGGCATTAAGGCAAGCGATTTTTCAGGGGCTGCCCTCGGGTGTCGGATTGATAGTGCTTGCGAATCTGATCGTTCGTGTGGTGTTTCAGCGTGGTGCGTTTACCGCACATAATACATCAGAGACAGCTTTCGTATTAAAATTCTATGCGATAGGTCTATGGGCATATTGTGCTCATCATATCATACTGCGGGCGTTTTATAGTCTGAATGATATGATTACACCATTGCGCATAATGATGTTTACGATGATTCTCAACGTCGCGATGAACGTAACGCTGCTTTGGCTGCCTGCACTTCGACAGGCGGTATTCGGACTATCGACAGCGATAATGGTAACCATAAATGTAATCATCCTAAGTATGATACTATCGAAGCGGATAGGAAATCTGAATTCGCGGGCTGTTATTATTTGTGCGATAAAGACATTTATCGCTGCGATGATAATGGCGGGCGTGGTGTATATCACGCAATCGTCGCTGACGCAGATGAACAAATATGCAGAGCTTGCGATATGTTTAGCTGTCGGAATAATAGCATTCTTTTCGTCAGCGTTTTTGTTGAAAATGCCGGAGGTAAAAGAGCTGATAAGCAGATAATATTTGTGTACATATATGAATTCGAAATAGCGGATATAGGTAGATAGAAGATGCAAATCGTTAGCAAAGGTGTTCTATTTTCGGGCGATGGAAATTCCAGCAGTAATACTTTTCCGAGCATTGTGAATTTACCGTCGGGCAGATGGTTAGCTGGCTGGCGTTCTGCTCCGTCGAAACAGGGAATGACAGGTCAGCGATGTTTGCTTTCATATTCGGATGATGATGGAAAAAGCTGGTCGGCGCCATATTCGCCGTTCGTTCCGCCACAGGTCGATGGCAAACGTGGATTGTTTCGCACTGTCCATCTGACCTGTCTTGGCGATTCAAAGATAATAGCTGTCTTATCGTGGGTAGATTATTCCGAACCCGAATTACCTTTTTTCAACGAGCAGACAGAAGGGCTACTGGATACGAAAATTTTCATCTCATTTTCCGATGATGACGTTATTTCGTGGTCAACGCCTACGATTGTCGATACGTCGCCATTCAATCAGCCCACGCCGACAACGGGCGCAATCCTGCTATTACCGAACGGCGAATTAGCCTGTCAGTTTGAGCTGAATAAACCATAC
>WFQY01000240.1 GCA_015486815.1 Phycisphaerae bacterium
CAAACTTTATTTTACATAAAAGAAAATCATAATCTTTATTATTGGAAACTTTATTTGTAAGTCCATATACAACCATTGGCCAACCGATGGGATATTTGTTATCTTTATGAAGTCCGTCGTGTTCATAATCAACGTGCAAGTCTAATATCATTTTTCCTTTTTCGACGGAAAATTTAAGCTCTTTATCACCGCTTGGCTGCCAACCTGCGAAGTTATCTTTAGATAAATCAAAATAACTTACGGTTTTAGCCTTGATTGCTCGCTCGGCAACATCCTTATTGTTCGGCACGGAACATTTTAGAGACGTATTAGCTAATACCGACGGCGCGGTAACCCCTTGTTTACCTTTATACTTTAATAACTTCAATGTCAGATTCGCAATTCGCCAACGCAAATTTACAAATTCATTGTCAGCGAAAAACTTGCATTTGAGATATCGCTTTTCAGGTACGATCTTAGTCCATATTCCATTAAGCAATTTACGGGTTTCCCTGATTAGCGTTTGGCATTTCGGATCTTTATTGTCCTTGCGTTCGAACATTACTTGTTCGAGAGTATATAAATATTTTCCGTCGTCATATCCCTCGCGGAAACATTCCCAATAAATAGCTGGAATGAAATTAGCTTGCTCGTCAAGGCGGTTTCCTGTTCCCGAACGATTTGCGTTAAAATAATTGAATTGGTCGAGATGTCCCGGACCGGGAAAATATCGCCAAGCCCACGGCATAAGTGCTTCGTAACCGCTACGCCAAAGACCATAACCGTATGTCATCCGTCCGCCCTTTTGCATAACAACACGATCTTTGATCTCACCTGCGATATGGTTCGGATATGCCCAATATCTATGATGCTTATCTGTAGTCACTTTCTCGTAAGGCACAGCGAATGGCTGAGAGCACCAAATATCTATTGCGTCTAACTTATAATAGCAGGCATTATAACCAGCTGTCGGCCTGTCCGTTACCAAAGTAATAGCACCAGCCTTTTTCATCGCCGCGTTTGTAATAGCGGATATTTTGGCTCGCTTTGTTCGTGGCTCATCAAATGGAAAATAAATCTGCTCAGGCAAACCTTCCGATTTGCATTTTGCCATAAATTTACGAGTAGCTTTCATAATCGCACGAGAATAAACTTTTTCATTCTCACCGTTAATTCCGTTTGGACAATATCGCTTAATAAAGTAGCTTGTGCCCTCTACAAGAATAATCCGACCCTTAAATCCCAAATCGATTGCCTTTCGTATCATTAACATATCGCTGGGCTTAATATAGAATTCCCCTTGTCCGTCTTTCCCCGCATGTGAATGTAGATAAAATACCGGATAATGATCAAAACCGAATTTTAGCATATTGAAAAAATCCGCTGTGATAGCCTTGTCTATAAGCTTTCCTTTATACATACGATACATCTGGCTAAACGGCAGATGAAAAGAGCAGAAATGCTTGTGAGGGTCTTTTATGAGTTTATATCCCAAAACTCTGAACCTGATAGGCAGCTTAACTGCCTTTGCGGATATGTCATCGAATAATAACACCAACCCGCGGTAAATTCCCGCTTTAGCGTCTTTCGGAATATACAATGTCAACCAATATCGCTGGCAGTCTCCTTTGGAAAATGAATTTACCGTAACCTTTTCCAGTAATTCGGGAACTTCACGATATGAATTCGGCGAATTATAACGTGGATAACGCATCTTCCAATAGGTTACCAAACGAACGTCGATATTTTTCTTGTCAATAACAGCGGTTTTAGACTTCAAATCGGAAACGATTACACGAAAATTTTTCATATCGCGAAGCGGATAAATACTAAAAGTCAAAGGCTCATATTCACCGAGTGTTGCAAACCCCTTTAGTTCTAAAACCCTCTCCCGCCCCAGGGGATGTGCCTTGCGATATACCGGCTGAGTAATCGGACGTTGAAATAAAATAAATCCTCGGCGTTTCTCTGCAGCAGTCGGTTGAGGCAACGGATTGGGCGAAACAAACGGTATATTTTTTAGATTTTCAGGTGGAATATTCGTGTTATGTGCCCGAGGTTTGATAATAGGCAAACCATCAACATTCGGTTTTGCAACTTCAATCGGTTTTATCGAATTTCTAATTCCATTCTCTAAATTTTCCGCATCGGCCGACAATATTCCAATATACCAGAAACAAATCACAACAGCTAAAATACGAAAAACGCCCTTCATAATAGTATCTCCCTGGTAAAATCCGTTTGCGTGCACGTTATAAAAAGAAGAACTTGCTCACTTTTGCTATGGTATGTAAAAACTCGTATCCGGTGGGTATGGATTCCA
>WFQY01000241.1 GCA_015486815.1 Phycisphaerae bacterium
ATGATAGGCAGATATAAGATTACTATTGTCGGAGCGGGCAATGTCGGCGCAACGTTGGCACATTGGCTCGCAACGTGGCAGATTGGTGATATTGTTCTGATAGATGTTGTCGAAGGGATGCCCGAGGGTAAAGCTCTCGACCTTCGCCAATCGGGACCTGTCGATGGATTCGACCTAAACATCATCGGCACGAATGATTATAAAGATACAGCCAATAGCGATGTTGTTATCATCACAGCGGGACTTGCGAGAAAGCCCGGTATGGGCAGAGACGAGTTGATAGCAAAGAATTGCAAAATAGTACAGCAATGTGCTAAAAATGCAGTCGAGCATAGTCCCGATGCGATTTTCATAATAGTAAGCAATCCGCTTGATGCAATGGTATATGCCGCATATAAAGCAACGGGATTAGCAACACATAAGATAATGGGCCAAGCGGGCGTACTCGATGTTGCCAGATATAAGACTTTTCTTGCGATGGAGATTGGTTGTTCCGTTCAAGATATAGCTGCTATGCTTATCGGTGGGCATGGCGATGATATGGTACCGCTGCCACGATATACGAATGTATCGGGCATTCCGATAACGGAGCTTATTCCGCCCGAGAGACTCAAAGCGATAATCGAGCGAACGAGAAAAGGTGGCGGTGAAATCGTCTCACTTCTTAAGACAGGCAGTGCATATTATACACCATCGTCCGCTACCGCACGGATGGTAAGGTCAATTATCCGCGATGAAAAACGAATTATGCCCTGTGCTTGCTATTGTGATAAGGAATATAATATAGGTGGTTACTTTGTTGGCGTGCCTTGTATGCTCGGAGCGAATGGAGTCGAAAGGATTTTCGAACTCAAACTTGATGAGCGAGAATCGCAGGCATTTCGCCAGTCGATAGACCATGTAAAACAGCTTTGCGCTCAGGTAGATAAATTGCTGGCTGATGATGAGTAGGGAATATAATGTCATTGTGATTGGTGCGGGTCATGCAGGCATAGAAGCTGCTTTCGCAGCTCAGCGTGGTGGAGCGGATACCGCATTGATTACTCTCAAGCGCGAGAAAATCGGTGAAATGTCGTGCAATCCCGCAATTGGCGGATTAGCTAAGGGGCATATCGTCTGCGAAGTCGATGCGATGGGCGGATTTATCGGATTGGCAGCGGATAAAACCGGCATTCAATTCCGTATGCTTAATCGTTCGAAAGGACCTGCTGTTTGGGGACCACGCGCTCAGACGGATAAACTCAAATATTCACGATTCGCTCAGCAGTTTTTGCAGGATTTGGACAATCTGGACATCATCGAAGCCGAAGCTGCTGAGATTCTGACGGAAAACAACAAAGTCATCGGCGTAAGGTTAGCTGACGATAGCGAGCTGCATAGCAGAGCGGTAATTGTTACCAGCGGAACATTTCTAAACGGATTGATTCACATAGGTGAAAGGCAGTTTCCAGCTGGCAGGATAAACGAGCCGCCTGCACGTCTGTTGAGCGACTCACTGAGCCAGCTGGGAATAAAAATCGGTCGGCTCAAGACAGGTACATGTCCGCGATTGTCAGCTGATAGTATTGATTACGATAAATGCGAGCTTCAGCCCGGCGACGAAAATCCGATTCCGTTTTCGATGCTGACGGATAAAATCGATATCGAACAGACGCCTTGCCATATTACATATACCAATCCGCAAACGCATAAAATTATCAGCGACAATCTGGATCGTGCTCCGCTATATACCGGCCAAATAAGCTCGACAGGCCCGCGATATTGTCCGAGCATCGAGGTAAAGATTGTCCGCTTCGCTGATAAAAACAGACATCAGATATATCTCGAACCCGAATCGCTTGAGTATGATTGGATATACTGTAACGGGCTTGCGACTTCGATTCCCGAAGACTTGCAAGAAGCGATGGTGCATTCGATAGCAGGTCTGGAAAAAGCAAAAATTGTGCAGTATGGCTATGCTATTGAATATGATTTTATTTTCCCCGAACAGTTGACAGCTGACTTGCAGAGCAAACGGATACGGGGATTATTTTTCGCAGGCCAAATTAACGGCACAAGCGGCTATGAAGAGGCAGCTGGTCAGGGACTACTCGCTGGCATCAACGCATTGCAATATATAAAAGACAAAGAGCCGATCATATTGCGTAGAGATCAAGCGTATATCGGCGTGATGATAGATGATTTGGTTACCAAAGGGGTAAACGAGCCTTATCGGATGTTTACATCGCGAGCGGAATATCGTCTTCTGCTGCGGGCTGACACCGCTGAACGCAGACTGACTCCGTTGGCACATCAGCTTGGTATTTTGGATGCTCAGCGATGGTCAATACACCTTGAACGCGAACGTCAACGGGAAAAATTCCGTCAGCTACTTAAAGAAAATAGGGTTGAGGGGCTATCCGCTTATGATTGGTTACGTCGGCCTGAGAATAGTCTCGACGAACTGAAGACTCGTTTGCCTGCGAACATATT
This sequence comes from Phycisphaerae bacterium, assembly GCA_015486815.1. Taxonomy (GTDB): domain Bacteria; phylum Planctomycetota; class Phycisphaerae; order JAAYCJ01; family JAAYCJ01; genus S014-18. The sequence goes on from WFQY01000241.1 coordinate 2,473, forward strand.
CGAGGAAATAGATTATCGCATTCAGTATCAAATAGTAGCTGACATTAAATACGAAGGCTATCAAAAACGCGAATTAAAGTCAGCTGAAAAACTTCGTCAGCTCGAACGAGTCAAACTACCTCGCGACATAGATTATAGTAGCATAGCTGGCTTACGCAAAGAAGCGCAGGAAAAACTCACAGCTGTCAAACCCGCTACAATCGGCCAGGCATCACGAATAAGCGGTATAACACCCGCAGACATTATGGTGCTGACAATTTCACTCAATAAAAGTTGATTGTGCAAACAGCACGTTTCATCCCGACTGAGGCGGTTTTTCTTACCACCGAGAGCAGAGAGAACCACAGAGAGAAGAGATAAAAACAAATTATTTCTCTGTGAACTCTGTGTCCTCTGTGGTGAATTCAATTTTCAAATGAATCCGATAGCTATCGGACTCTATTTAAATATACCACGC
>WFQY01000242.1 GCA_015486815.1 Phycisphaerae bacterium
GGCATATATTATGCGTAACAAACTGACCATTTCTACAATCGTATTATCGGTAATCTTTGTACCTACTATCTCACAGGCGGGCATAGTAAAAAATCTTATGTACGGACTCGGAGCAGCTAACCTCTATCCGCAAGTACAGAGAGATATTCTCGCTGACGGTTGGCGGTTAAACTTCGGACAAAACTTTGTTAATCAGGAATATGACTTAGGCAACGTCCAACTGACGCTCAATGGCCCCCTACAAGGACATTTCAGCATAAGCAAACGCGGTATCGACGAATTTGAATACCATATAGATACTCCCACGGGATTAACCTTCAACTTACTCGAATTCGACGGCGTAAACAAAATGCAAGTACAAAACGGCACAGCTTACATCAAACAAGACTTCACTATAAACAAGTATGGCTTCTACGACATTCAGCTAAACGTAAGCGTACGAGGTACACTCACCAGCGACGACCCGCTAAATCTGTCGAAACCTCTCGATTTTGACATCGGTCCGATAAATATTCACGGCCAATGGCTCGTCGATGTGTTCAATCTACTTATCGGAAGAAACATCGGATACATCCTCCCGGGTGGTGCTGCCGATACGATGGTTATGGGATACACGCAGGAAAAAAATCTCCAACAGATGATAAACGACGAACTCGCAAAGAAAATCCCCGATGTTGAAGATGAAACTCTCCGGTTCAACAGCCCGATGATTCCGCTACCCGAACCATCGACTATTGCTTTGATATTTATTGGTATTGCAGGTATAATCCGAAGAAAAATATAAAAATTCTGCAATACGACAAAAAGATAGAGGGACAAAATGATACGAAAAAGCTATCTTTCGCAAGCAATTTCCGCCTGTTTGATTATTCTACCGCTCGGATTGATTTGCTTCGCTACAGGCTGCCAAATACAAAATCATTGGCGAATATTTAGCAAAGCCAATAAACCGTCAAACTCACCCGCAACCGCTCATCAGCAGTTAAGTATGCTCATGCCTTCTCAAATCGAGATCCTGCCTTTCACCAAACCACGAAGCTGGGACAATGACTACATCCCCGACGGCATCGAAGTCGTACTTCGTCCGCTCGATTCCTTCGGCGACCAGACAAAAGCTGTCGGTACATTTCGTTTCGAACTCTATACATTCAGAAAAGCACACGCCGACCCGAGAGGCGATAGAATCGGATATTGGCAGGTAGAACTAAAATCCAAACAGGCACAGGAAGAATACTGGGACAAAATTACTCGCACCTATCGATTCAGGCTCGGCTGGACAAACACAAAACAATTTAAGCCCGGAAAATACGTCCTCGAAGTTACTTACATATCTCCTTGGAACGAAAGACTTTTTACCCGATATATTCTCAACGCCAAGCTGCCTCGTGAGCAACTAAAAATGAAAATCGAAAAAACCAAAAGGTCAAAATCACCTTTCAAACTCTTTTGATAAGGGGTTGATGCTATGAAAACCGGCAAATATTTCGGACTCTTGTGTATTACCATAGTAATATCCTGCTCATTCATCGCAGGCTGCGAAAACAAACTGACACGCTCACGATGGGAAATGCTTAAACCGGGTGTCGATGACCAACAAACCGTACAAGCCACACTCGGCAAACCGCAGGAAAAACCTTTCAACGACCTTTGGTGGTACTACAAAGATAACATTACCGCAAAAATCTACTTCGATGATAAAGGCGTCGTCAAAGCCAAGAAGTGGATAAACGAAAAGACAGGACAGATTATAACCGAGCCAAAGGGCTGGATAGAGAAATAACCGGTGATAATCATTTCCGCACTCGACAATTCAGGTCAGCTTTACGGTGCCGACCTGCTCAAAGAACTTAAACACCATCTGCCTAACGAAAAATTCATAGGCATAGGCGGAGCCGAGCTTAGACAAGCTGGCTGTGAGCTTATTCACGATATCTCCGATTCATCCGCTATGCTGACAGGCGTTATCGGTGCTTTGAGATGGGCGGTGCCCGTATATCGCAAATTGGTAAAACACATCAAATCAGGACAGGTCAAATTGGTTATCCTGATTGACAGTCCGACCTTCAATCTGCCACTCGCACGAGCTGCTAAAAAGCGTAACATAAAAACCTTATATTACATCGCCCCGCAGACTTGGGCGTGGGCTGAATTTCGAACGAAAAAGATCAGAAAACGTGTCGATAAATTAGCTGTCATTTTACCCTTCGAGCAGGAATATTTCAGAAACCACAACATTAACGCTGAATTTGTCGGACACCCCTTCATAAACCACATAAAAGACAAACCAACGAACAATGCCCTTCTGGAACGCATAAAAAACAATAAAGGCAAAATTCTACTCCTTATGCCAGGCTCACGAACGCACGTAATCAAAGAACTACTGCCTACACAATTACGTAGCGCCCGACAAATCAAATCCCGAATTCCCGACCTATACATATTCATCGCTGCTTGGCCAGCTGCCGAAGCACTTATCCGCAATATCGTAAATCAAGCTGACTTTTCAAACGAACAGATAAATATCTTCACCGAAAACCACAATACCATAATACAAGCCTGCGATTTAGCCCTCGCTGCCTCAGGCACCGGAACACTCGAACTCGCATATTATAGCCGGCCTATGATAATTATGTATAATGCCTCGAAATTGTTATATCATCTCATAGGCAAACATATCATAAAAACCCGATACCTTTCGCTCATTAACATCTTAGCTGGCAAAGAGCTTGTCCCCGAATTTATGCCTTACATCAAAGACGAACAACCCATCGCAGACAAAGCCATCGAATTGCTCACCACCCCTCAAATCTCCGCAACCCTCGCAGACGAGCTTAGCAAACTCACCGCTCAGCTCTACGCCCCCTCGCCCGCTTCAAAAGTCGCTTCATTAGCATTAAACCTTATTAACGAACATTAAACACACCTTTGATTTTGCATAGATGATTTTGCACAGATGAACATATCAGGAAGACTTTCTTACAACCAATCTATGAGGTTGAATTATATGTATTTTAGGAAACTCAGGCTCTTTGAGTCTTTGTTTGATAAGTGATGCCGCCCGCGAGGCAATCAACTCGAGAGGCTGCTCTACCGTTGTAAGCGGAACAGCTAATACGTCTGCCAAAGGAAAATAATCATAACCGACAATGGCAATATCATCCGGTATCTTTTTGCCTGACTCCAAAACGCCCTGCATAAATTTAGCAGCTGCATGAGAATCGCCACATATAACTGCGTCTGGCATCTCGTTACTCTGTGATATGCTATATCCGAGCGAGTAAAACTGCTCGTTATCGTCGGGAATACTATATAC
>WFQY01000243.1 GCA_015486815.1 Phycisphaerae bacterium
GGAGAATGTATATTATTTAGCTGGTATGAAATTCGGTGCGACGGGCAATGAACCTCTGACGTGGGCGATGAATGCGTATGTGCCTGCTATTGTTGCGGAATATTTTGCTGATTCTCGGCTGGTGATTTTCTCGACGGGCAATGTCTATCCGTTTACGGATGCGAAAAGCGGCGGAGCCAGCGAGGAGACTCTCCCCGAGCCCATCGGTGAATATGCTCAATCGTGTTTGGCACGTGAGCGGATATTTCAATATTTTTCGCAGAGGAATCAAACTCCGATGACGATAATCAGGCTTAATTATTCGAATGAGCCGAGGTATGGCATAATAGTTGATTTGACGCAGAAGATATTGAAGGGTGAGCCTATCGATTTGACGATGGGATTTGTAAATCTTATTTGGCAGCGTGATGCGAATTCGTATATTGCACGGGCGATTAGCATTGCGGATAGTCCGCCTGCGATATTGAATGTAGCGGGTCCTGAAACAATATCGGTAAGTGAATTGGCTAAGACGATCAGCAGGCATATCGGCAGGGAACCTCGATTTGTAAATACTCCTGCGGACAATGCTCTACTTTCGAATGCCAGTAAGTGTTTTAGGTTGTTTGGCTATCCGCAGATGAGTTTGCTTGAAATGGTAGAGCGGATTACCGATTGGATAAAGTCAGGCGGTCAGCTACTCGGTAAGGAAACGAAATTTCAGGTAAGAAACGGAAAGTTTTAGATAGGAAGGTATAGTTTTATGTTGGCGGAGAAAATTCGAGATAGATTAGCTGACGGAGTGGTTATACCAGCTCATCCGCTTGCGCTTGATAATAATTTGCGGATAGATGAGATACATCAGCGGGCATTGACGCGATATTATCTGTCAGCTGGCGTTGGCGGATTGGCGGTTGGGGTGCATACGACGCAATTTGAAATACACAACAGCGAGATAGGTTTATATCAACCGGTGCTCGAGCTTGCAATAGAGACAGCTCGCAGTTGGAGTGATAAAGTTGACGACCCGATATTTATCGCGGGTGTGGTTGGCGATACCAAAAGTGCGGTACGCGAAGCTGAGATTGCAAAAGAACTTGGCTATCATCTCGCGTTGGTCAGTCTGACAGCTCTTAGGGGTAAAGAGGTTGATGAGTTGATTACACATATACGAGCTATCAGTGAGGTTATCCCCGTGATGGGATTTTATCTGCAGGCGACTATTAGCGGGATGAAACTGCCCATAGAGTTCTGGCGTAAATTTGCGGAAATTGATAATGTCGTTGCGATTAAAATTGCTCCGTTCAATCGATATCAAACGCTTGACGTTCTCCGAGCGGTTGCGGAATCGGGCAGAGACGATATTGCCCTTTATACCGGTAATGACGATTCGATAATTATCGATTTGCTGACAGAGTTCGAATTTAATGTTGCGGGTGGGAAAAGAAAATTGAATATTGTCGGCGGATTGTTAGGTCAATGGGCTTGCTGGACTAAGCGAGCGGTTGAATTGCTCGGACGGATAAAAGAGATCAAACAAAATCAAAGCAAAGTGATACCTGCGGATATGCTAACATTAGCTGGCCAGTTGACTTTGGCTAATCAAATTATTTTTGACGCTGACAATGATTTCGTTGGCTGTATTCCCGGCATATTGTATGTACTCAAGCGAGTTGGTCTGATAGAGCGGATACGCGTTTTGAATGATCGTGAAAAGTTATCCGAGCGCCAAGCAGAGCAGATAGAGCAAATTGCGCGGGATTATCCGCATCTTACCGATGACGAGTTTGTCAAAGAGAATATCGACAGATGGCTAAAGTGAAAAGGAAAAAGCGCAATCCTGTCCGTTCGAAGCAGAAAATTCTTCTGACAGCTGAAAGACTTTTTGCGGAAAGGGGAATTTCCGTTAGTGTGGATATGATAGCGCATAAAGCAGGATTGAATAAGCGGATGATATATCACTACTTCGGCAGTAAAGATAAACTTTGGCGGGCGGTTATCGAAAGACAGTATCAGAAGGTATCAGCTATAGAAGCGGAAATTTCATCGAGTCAAAATCTCAGCGAGATAATACAATTTTTAATTGAGCGTTATTATCAGTTTCTTGCCAACGATAAATACTTTGTCAAGCTGCTTGTGTATGAAAATCTTCGAGCTGGTAGGTCGGTTAGAAAATTATCCGTCAGCCAGAGCAAGATTCCCATAATAAAAGCTCTCGGACAGGCATTGAAAAAATCGGATATTGCCGATCTTGATCCTCGCAATTTGCTTATAGATTGTTTAGCTTTGTGCTTTTTCTATTTTTCAAACCAAGCGACACTCTCAGCTCTATTCGATACGAATTTATCCGATAATGAAAATATCAAAAACAGAATCGAGCATATCAAAAAAGTATTCTTTAAACTAATAGGACAATAACAAATGATTGCTAAAGTTGAAAAGATGATCGAACAGTGCGAAGAGCAAACAGAGAAGATACCGTCTGATGGTTCCGTAAGGCAGATGTATCTTGATATAGCTGAGCGAATCATTCGAAAAGCTGTCAAATGGATAAATAGCAGAGGCCAAACTATCGATCCGGTAACGCGTAAGCAGTTTACTCATGCCGATTCGAGATTTCCGGTCTCAGCGGCTCAACTTATACGTCAAGGCAGATGTGCGGATTTATTGGATGTTACGATAAGATCGCTTGATTATGTCATTAAAGAATTTCCCAGCTGTAATCCGAACAAGGCGTATTTTTATGCCCGTGATATTGCATTGGCTTTTATGTGTATAAAAAAGTTTTTGAGTAAATCTCAGATAGCGGAGTGGAAAAATGTGCTCAGCCAATATAACGCCAAAGCGCTATATGATTTCGACGGACTGACGGGGCGTTGGTGTAATGTAGCGATATATGGCGCAGTCGGCGAATATATGCTGATTAAGTGTGGCTTGCATTCTTGCGATAATATGGATTTTGTCGAGGGAGTGTTAAAATCGCAGTTATCAGCGTTTACGCCACTCGGAATGTATCGTGATCCTAACTGCCCGATGACTTATGATTTAGCTGTTCGCCAAAATTTGGTGTTGCTTTTGAACGCGGGCTATGACGGAAAATATGAATCGCAGCTAAGAGAAATGTTGCGCAAGGGAACATTGACTCAGCTGTTTTATCAGAGCGTTTCCGGTGAGATGCCTTTTGGTGGCAGAAGTAATCAGTTTCATCATACCGAAGCTATGTTTTGTTGTGCGTGTGAATATGAAGCTAACCGATATTATAAACAGGGAAGTTTTCGTTTAGCGGGCATAATAAAACGAGCAGCGAGAAGGGCGGTAGAATCGACGCTCAGATGGCAGCTTAAAGGGAGGACCTATCGTCATATCAAAAATATGTTTCCGTTGAAAACAATGCATGGCTGTGATGCTTATGGTGGCGTATCGGTATATTCGTTGTTGGCTGCCAATCTGTTTGCATTAGCTGCGGAGCTTTGTAACGACAAGATTGCGGAATGCCGATGTCCTTCGGAAACCGGTGGATACTTTATGGAGATTCTTAAGGACTTTCATAAAATTTTTGCTGGCACAGAAAATATTTCTGTCGAAATCGATACGGACGGACAAGAAGGATTTGACCCGACAGGATTAGCGAGAATTCACGTAAAGGGATATCCGACGGAAATGATTTTATCGAATGGAATTGTCGCTGAGCCAAAGTATATTGTTTCGAGCAGAGCATCACGTGAAAATTTTGCAATAGGCCCTGTTGATATTGCGAAGAATTCTAAGTGGTCGTTAGCTGACGAACATAAGGCGAAAATCAGGGTAAGCAGGAAAACAGTGAATTTTGATAATGTTGTATTTGAGGTGTTTTATTCTGGCGATAGAAATGTTCGTCAGCGATATGAAATTTTTAATGATAGTATTGTGGTAACCAATTATTTCAAAGCAAATCAGCCTGCGATTACTTTTCCGATTATCGCGACCGACGGATTGGCTCATAGCAAAATATCAATCTGTGAAAGAGAATGTCGGATTAGCTATCGAAACAAAAAATTTACCATCGTGTTTGACAAAGGTTCAAAATTGAAATTGAGTAAATCCGCTTTACCAAACCGCAATGGTCTATATCACATTCTCCTTGCGAAAAATAATGATGCTTCTTCGAAAAAATTTACCTGTAGGTTCGATATCGCGAAATAGGGCACAGCTAATAAGATTTGTAGTATTTGTGAGTAAAGATATATCGGTCTATTTTTTCTTTTCTTTTAGTTTGAATAATATGACCTGTTGTTTCGGTTCGTGAAATTTTCGTAAGATCTTCATTTGCAGATTATTGGCTTTAGTGCATTTTAGCCATTGATTGAATTTATCGGATTTATTTTTTTTCAGAACAAGCGCAAAATAACATTGAGATAATTTGCTTCTTACGGCATAAGTAATTCGAGTTTTCATGCCCTTGCGATAGATAAGGGCAAATTTTCGTTGAGAGTAAAATCCTATTCGTTCACTGTTAGATATGACTATTGAGTGGGAGTTAGTATTTAGCATTAACCATTGAGCTGCTTGCTTTTCCGTTATTCTGTGATGAGAAAAATATCTTTTCATAGTCATTGGTATGAATATCAGCAATATTACAATGACAATCGTAAGGTAAAATTGTTTTTCTTTCGAGGGTGAGTATAGTTTGATTTTGATAGTTCGGTTTATCAACGTTGCCATCACAGCTGCTGATATCGGAAACACAATGACCGTTGATGGAAACAGGTATCTGCTAACGAACAGAGTAGTAATTGCGCATTGTGCAAGAACGATGGATAACTGAAACAGAGAAGCTAATATCAGAAGTCCCCATCCGATATTTAGGGTGAATTGTTTTCGTTTTAACAGAAATATGAAAAAGAGCAAAGCCGGTAGAAAGCCCGCTTCTCTTATCCATGCAAATAAAGCAAGATAGCTTATTTGATATTTATGTGTCATCCAGATGCTGGCAAGAAAAAATTTGCCGCTTGGATAGCCCTGTTGGGCAAACAGATGAATAACTTTTTTGCAATGTTCCAGATAAAGGACGAACCAATTGATTCTGCCACCAATCGCAGCGTAGCAACCGCCCGTGATTATTA
>WFQY01000244.1 GCA_015486815.1 Phycisphaerae bacterium
GAATTATACATTACAATACGAATTTTTCCAGTGCTTCTGCGACACCATCGTCATCATTTCCACTCGTTACATAGTCCGCCACCCGCTTTACTTTATCCGGTGCGTCCGCCATTGCAATTCCGATACCCGCTGCCTCAAGCATATCAATATCATTACTCTCATCACCGACCGCAATCGTCCGTTGCAGGGGAATATCGTAAAAGCTACATACATCTTTCAATGCTTGTCCCTTCGATACTCCCTTCGCCATTATCTGCAACAGATGTTTTTCGCCCTGAGCCATTCCGATTTTACCTATAAACTCCGCCACCAACACATTTTTCACCCGCTCGATATATTGTTCCTCGCCCAACAGCAGAATCTTCGTAACATCGCAATCAAGCCAGCTATCGATAGGCCCAAGCCTATCAGGCTGAAATTGTTTCGACACTTCCGTCTGATATGAGTTATTGATCTTATCCGTGTACCAATGGTCAAGCACTTCGACCGAAACAAGAATATCGGGATATATTTCTCGCACACGATTAACTACATTCTTGGCAATATTGAGTTTAATCGGATGATGAGCAAGCATTTGTTTGCTTTTCGGATCATATATCAACGCCCCGTTATAGCAGATAACGCAATCTGTCAGACCAAGTGTTTTATACGCACCTGCCACCGAACGCGGAGGCCTCGCCGATGCTATTACAATTCGCACATCCTGATTAACCAGAGCTCTCAACACTCTTTTCGTACGTTCGGTAATTGTTTTACCCGAAGTAAGCAGTGTCCCGTCAAGATCGATCGCAACAAGTTCCACCATTAAATCAAACTCCCGCTATACATAATTTCAACTCTCACTTTTTAAACCAGCGTTTCCACCATCTTTCTTTGCGTTGAGATTTTTCCTTACCACCCGCTTCTATTGAATTTTTAATCACCTTAAGCGTAGGTAACTTATCACGCATCGCCAATATACGATGTCTTTCGAACATTTCCGGGTGTTCCCTAAACCGTTTCTGCGAACTCTCCGTCCAGATGGAATTTTCAGGTGGAAGATCGTTATCGGACTGATAAAATTTAATTGCCTCTTCCAATGCCAACGTAGCTTCATATCCCAACCGTTGTACTTCTTTCCTATCACCTTCTTGAGAGGCAGCCGATATTATCGCATAAAATATCGCCAACCACTGACCAACATCTATCAATCTCGACGGACTCTTCGACGGATTTACCGCCAGTAGTTCATCTTTGGTAAATTCCTCTTTTTCTATCAACAAGCTCGTTCGATCGAAGAGTAGCCTTTTGCCTTGATTACAATTCTTACATCTGACATACCATATATCCACTTTCTCATCCGGACCGCGCTCTTTGCTTACAAACTCGAACGGGCCCTTACCGCAGCTCTCACATTGAAGAACCATCAAATAAAAATGCCTTTCGACTATGCTATAAGCAGGCAATAATTTATTTTCCGGAAAATCCATTTTCGCAAAAACCTTTCGTTTCAAAAATGCAAATACCGTTTCCGATATGAAACATCCGAAGAAGTTTCACTTGCATTCATTTTCCCTATGCCCCGATTTTATCGGACATCATACTCAAAATCGAGATTGGCATATTTCTTGCACATTATACTATCGGTATATACCATTATATATCAACAGAGAAGAGAGTGGAAAGAAGATGAACAAAAAAATAAATAAAATAATAATCTCGTTAAGCCTTCTCATCATCCCGATATTCATAATCGGCTGTGCCCAATCGCAAAAGTCCGACATCGTCTATTATCGACCGACAGTTTCACCGAAAATGATTCTTTATTCCGCCGGTGAAACCACACTCGACCCGCAAATCTTCGCATACCGCTCCGATTGGCCAGCTACCGAAGGAAATGCCCAAATCGGGCAGATGATTTACTATCGAGAATATTGGTACGACCGACAGAGTTTATATCCCAATCACAACGACAGCTCGTATAAACTATTTCAGGGCTATCGTTTCGGCAAAGAGCTAAGATAGCACATTATGCAAAACTCGCATCAGCTCCCTTGTCTGCCTGCCGTTCCTTATCTATCTTTTCCTGATAACCACTGCTTCGATACTCAGCTATTGCGTCCGCAGGCCTGCCTAACTCCCGCCTTACATACCCAATCAACGGGCGCGTATCCGTCAAATATGCATCACGCAAAATCTCTTCTGCTGCTACAATATCATTTCGTTTCTGCGCATCTTTAAGCCGTTTCCTATCAACCAACAACGCCTTCGCATAAATCTGATGAATCGTATCTACCGTCTGAATCATCGCTTCAATTTTTGGCTTGAGGTTATGCGATTGATCTACCATATATGCAATTGCACATTCTTTACCCCTAAGCTGTTTCGCCGATACTATTTCATTAAAAATCCTAAACATTTGATACGGATCGATACTACCCGTTGTCAAATCATCATCAGCATACCGCCTATCGTTAAAATGAAAACCGCCCAGCATATCTTCTTCGATTAGCCACATAACAATCTGCTCGATATTTTGCGCAAGATAATGATGCCCTATATCCACCAACACCTTTGCTCTGCTGCCCGCATGCTTAGCCAAAAGCAACGCCATCCCCCAATCGCCAATATCAGTATGATACGTAGCTGGCTCAAAAGGCTTATATTCGAGCAACATCGTCAGCTCAGCGAACATATTGGCGTGAATCTCTTTGAGTGAATCAATCAATCTTTTACGCCGTTCCGCAATATCATCCTGCCCGGGATAATTCGTACCGTCAGCAAGCCAAATCGAAAGTACCTTACTATCGACTTCTTTCGCCAGTTTTATTGAATCGATAATATGCTCTATCGCCTTTCTGCGTATCTGCTCATCGTTATTCGCCAAACTCCCGAACTTATAGCACTGCTCCTGAAATACATTCGGATTGACCGCTCCTATTTTCACGCCGACATTTTCCGCATATTCTACTACCTTGCTATCATACCCATCGGGAAAATCCCACAAAACATGCACCGCAACCGTCGGACAAATTCCCGTCATCTTATGCACCATACCAGCGTCCGAGAGTTTTTCTTCTATCGTACTGGCAGCCCCCGCTTGAAAAAATTTACCAAATCGCGTACCGGTATTCGCATATCCCCACGACGGCGTTTCGATAGCAAGCGACTTTAGCTCATCGATTATTGTTTCCGCTCTCAATCCTGCTTTCTCCGCTGAATCGAGAATTTGCTCCGCCTTTGATTTGTCTTCGTAGATATTCATTTTGCATACTCCTCATTTATCACAATCGATTTGCTTAGCAAATTATTTTAAGTCCTCCCGACATCATTATCAATCACTGTTCCTATTCATTTTTCAAAATGTGCAAAATGCAAAAATTCCGATTGATATGTAGGGGCAGACCTATGTGTCTGCCC
>WFQY01000245.1 GCA_015486815.1 Phycisphaerae bacterium
ATGTGGGACGGAAAAAAAAGCGTAGCTTCGAAAATCTTCTACGATGCGATGAGCATAATAGAAAAGAAAGTCAAGGATGTCCCTCCCGCTGAGGTATTCGAAACAGCGATAGAAAATGTCAAGCCTGACATTGAAGTTCGCTCCAAACGCGTCGGCGGTGCTAACTATCAGGTGCCGATGCCGGTAAATCCGAAACGTCGGCAGTCGCTTGCTATTCGATGGGTACTCGAAGCGGTGCGTGGCAGAAGTGGCAGACCGACTTGCGAAAAACTCGCCGATGAAATATTAGCCGCCTATCGAAAAGAGGGCACCGCGATGACCACCAGAGACAACGTCCATCGTATGGCAGAGGCGAATAAAGCTTTTGCTCACTTTGCGAGATAAGGGGCTTTTAGATAGAGAAGGCCGGCTGTCTTTATAGACGCCGGCCTGAATTATTTGTGATAAGACCGCAGGGAAATGATGCAATACGACATCAAAAAAATTCGCAATATCGGTATCGCTGCTCATATCGATGCGGGAAAAACCACCGTAACCGAGCGGATACTTTATTATGCGGGAAAAACCTACAAAATGGGCGAAGTCCACGAAGGCACCGCTGTTATGGATTATCTGCAAGAAGAGCAGGAGCGAGGCATCACTATTACGAGTGCTGCTACGAGCTTCCAATGGCAGGGATGCAACATAAATCTTATCGATACTCCCGGACACGTTGACTTTACCGCAGAAGTTGAACGTGCATTAAGAGTACTTGACGGTGCTATTATCGTTTTCGACGGTAAAGAAGGTGTCGAAGCACAATCCGAAACCGTTTGGCGACAGGCAGACAAATATCACGTACCGCGAATGTGTTTTATAAATAAGATGGACAAGATGGGTGCGGACTTTTTTGAATCTGTTCGCTCGATTAAAAGACGCCTACCTGCCAATCCCGTCCCGATTCAGATTCCCATAGGCGAAGCTGAAGATTTTCACGGCCTTATTGATCTTATAACGATGAAAGCTATCCATTGGAAGACAGAAGACCTTGGCGTCTCTTTTTACGAGCAGGAAATTCCCGAATCGCACAAAGACGAAGCTGAATATTGGCGGCACGAAATGCTCGAAAAAATCGCTGAGCTTGATGATACTCTTATGGAAAAATATCTTCACGATGAACCGATTTCGGAAGATGAAATTCGCAATGTCATAAGGCAGGCTACCATAAGCAGACAGATCGAACCGGTATTGTGTGGCTCAGCTTTGAAATATCAGGGCATTCAAAAATTGCTCGATGCGGTAGCATATTATCTTCCTTCGCCGATTGATGTTCCGCCGATAGAAGCGCACGATTATAAAGACCACGACAAAAAGGTAATTCGCAAACCCGACCCGTCCGAACCGTTTGCTGCTCTGGTTTTCAAAATCATTTATGATAAACACGGCGATTTGAGTTTCATAAGGATTTATTCCGGCACATTAAAGACATCAACAAGGGTATTTAATTCTACCCGAAACGTTAAAGAAAACGTAACGCGTATTTGGCGAATGCACGCTAAAGAGCGTATTAAAGAAGATATTGTCTATGCGGGTGATATCGTAGCTATTTCCGGATTGAAGGTTTCTCTTACAGGCGATACTTTATGTGACCAGAAAAATCCCGTTTTGCTGGAGAAGATAGAATTTCCCGAAACTGTTATCAGTATGGCTATTGAGCCTAAGACCAATGCTGACAAAGATAAACTCGCACAAGCCTTCCGGATGCTTCGCAAAGAAGATCCTACTTTTGAGTATAAGCAGAATGACGAAACAGGGCAGATGATAATTTCCGGTATGGGCGAGCTGCACCTTGAAATTATCAAAAATAAAATTCAGCGTGATTTGAAAATCGGCGTAAACGTTGGTAAACCAAGGGTAAGCTATCGTGAAACAGTGCTTGATGTAGGCGAAGCGGAAGGGCGATTCATTCGCCAAACAGGCGGCCGAGGCCAGTTTGCGATAGTAAAACTCCGAGTCGAACCGTTTACACCGTCAGTCGGCGAAGACAATGTGAAAATCGAAAATGCAATTACGGGCGGAGCGATTTCCGAACAATACATATCTGCTGTCGAAGAAGGGATAATATCAGCTGCTCGTTCCGGCGTGCTTGTCGGATATCCGGTTATCAATATAAAGGTTACGATTTTAGACGGACAGGAACATCCGGAAGACAGTTCGGATATTGCTTTCGAAAACGCAGCAGCTATTGCATTACGCGATGCTATGATGGGGGCTAAACCCGCTTTGCTCGAACCGATAATGAATCTTCAGGTTACAACGCCCGAAGAATATTTCGGAACGGTAACAGGCGACCTTACCACTCGTCGAGCGGTCATTACTCATACCGAACAGCGTGGAAATATACGAATAATCGAGGCTAAAGTACCGTTGGCGGAAATGTTCGGCTATGCGACGACACTGCGGAGTCTTACACAGGGTAGAGCCAATCAAACGAATTTCTCACCGAGCGGTTATCAGCTTGTGCCGGAAGAAATCGCAAAAAAACTCCTCGAAGTACTTTATTAAAAAAAGTATAATTCATCTCAAATGTCTAAGGTGTCAGCTTATATAAGGTTGCTTCGTCCGTTACACTGGCTTAAGAATACTTTTGTATTTGCAGCTTTGGTGTTTGCGGGAAAAAATCTGCTGTTTGATCCGCATAAAATCTTAGCCAGCGTCTATGCGTTTATTGCCTTTTCACTTCTTTCGAGCTTTGTCTATATCGTTAATGATATACACGATATTGAATATGACCGTAAACATCCGACCAAACGCAAAAGGCCAATAGCTGCTGGCGATGTTTCCGTATCGATGGGTATATTTGTCTCTATTGCACTTTTGGTGGTCGGCTTGTTTGTTGGCTTTGCTGTCAATGTACTGCTGGGTATCGTATCCTGCGCATATTTGGTATTGAACCTTGCGTATTCGTGGTACCTCAAGCATCACGTAATAGTCGATGTAATGTGTATAGCGATAGGTTTTGTTCTTCGTGCGATGGCGGGCGTCGTAGCGATAGGCGTGATACTCAGTCCTTGGCTTGTGGTTTGCACGTTTACGCTGTGCTTGTTTGTAGGTTTTGGCAAACGGCGTTGCGAGCTTGCGGTAACAAACGATGATTATATAACCGCCAGCGATCGTCGGCCTATCCTTGCGAGATATACAC
>WFQY01000246.1 GCA_015486815.1 Phycisphaerae bacterium
AAAATCATAAAATCCGCCTTAAAATTCGGTATAAGTTTCCACATTAGCCTGCTGTTTGTGGAAAACCGCGACGCTGACAAACACAATAAACCATTTACTGCTTGTTTGTGCCCAAAAATCCACTCAAAAGCAAACCTTGTGAGAAATGCGGGATAGCTCATTAGCGGCTAACAAGGCGAAAAGACTCGGACACCTTACTGGTCTAAGCGGCAAAAAAATGGTTTGGGTATATTCCGAACTCGATAAAGTGACAGAGAATAACTATCCGTCTCCTTGGGCTAAACAGATGAGGGACGGCCTATCGCACGGGGCATTGCTGAATGAGTTTCAACTTGTTTATGAGTCGCTCGAACGGGCCCCGAGCGATGCGTGTAGCCATATTCCAGAGGAAACATTGGCAGGCATAATAATTATTCCGCGAGATGATACGGATATATCAACTATAGTAAATAAAATACCAGTAGAAACACCGATAGCTGTTGTAAACAGGCACTTTTCAGATGAAAAGATCCCTTCCGTGGATATCGATCATTATAAGGGAGCGTTTGAAGCTACATCGTTTCTTTTAAAAATAGGACATAGGCGGATAATGTATGTTACGCTCGAAGAGCCTATAGGCGTAACGGAAACGAAACGTGTGGAAGGATATAAGCAGGCGTTTCAGCAGGCTGGCTTGGATGTGGATGAGTCATTATTTGTAAGAGAGCCTTTGGGTGAGAATTGGGTGCATTGGCCTGAGATTTTCCGAAAGGCGTTATCGCTCGAGCCTACCGCGATTTTACTTCCTAACCACGGTAGAGTGGCACATGCTGTCGAAATTATTAAAAATCAGGGTTTCCGAATGCCGGAGGATATATCGCTTATCGTTTTCGATGACGACCCTACTCTTGTAAGGATGACCCCATCGATAAGTGCAATACGTCAGCCGTTAGATCAGATGGGCAGATTAGCAATGGAGCTTATCTTGAAGATAAAAGATGCAAAGGAATCAGTGCCTGCTCATACCAGACTTGAGCCTGAACTTATTGTGCGAGGCTCGGTAACATCACCAGGGAAAAGTGAATAAGAAATTTTGAGCGAAGTCCGTCTAAGACGAACTGGGATTAAATGGTAACTGTTGTTTTTTATGGAGGGTAATGATATGTAGAAAATGAAACAGGAACGAAAAAGTCGGAAACAAAAAGTAAATGTTTTAATGGAAGGAGACTTGAAGATGTCAAAGAGAAATTGTCGAAATGGTGTTTTGAATGGTAACAAAGGGTATTTTTTTAGAGGAGAAAAGACTATGAAAACAAAAAGAACAGGACAATTTGGATTGGTGTGTGTAATGGTGTGTGGTTTGTTGGCTACTTCAACTACGATGGCGAATATACTGTATTCTACAGGTTTTGAAGCATCGGAGGGTTTTGCTAACGGTGGTTGGATAGGTTATAATACGGCTATGGATTGGGGTAAAGGGATACCATCATGGGGTTGCAAAGAACCTGCTGGAGTAAAAAGCGACGCTCCCTTTTCCGGAGATCAATATGCATTGATGTCAAATTATAAGCGAGGAAATACTAAGACATTCAACACTGATCCAACTGTTGGAAACGAGACAGTTTGGGTTGAAGCATATATGAAAATGGGTAATCTTGAACAAACAAATACACCATATTTTGATTTCGGATTATTTATACCAGAAACAACTACTCTTGATGTCGTTATCCATATGCCTGAGTATCTAAATAGAATTGCAATCAGGATAAATGATTCGTGGGGGACAGGTAATGTGTTCGACGCTGATATCAAATATACCCCAGATGAGTGGTGGCACTTCGTGATGGAAGTAGATTATGTAGCTGACACGGTCAAGCTTTATGGTAAAGCTGTTTCACCCGGAGATACTTCACCTCTTACAACGGATGACCTAATTACCTTTGGAGGTAATAGTGTTATACCAAATGCAGTACAAGGTAATTATGCTGGAGATTTGTATTTTTTCCTTTCAGGAGTAGGGGCAGATGCCAGTATCGACGGAATTAAGGTGGCTGATAGTAGTTTAATTGTTCCCGAGCCTGCAACGATTGGAATAATGGTTATCGGAGTAGTTGGCTTTATTAGCAGAAAAAGATAAGAACTTTAAAATGTTAAAGGTAGGGCATTGGGTGTAGAATGTTTCTGCGCCCAATGCCAATAAGCAAATAGCTGGAGGACGTAGCAATGCGTAAAAGTTCTTTTACTTTGATAGAACTCCTTGTTGTGGTGGCGATTATTGCAGTGCTTGTTGCGATATTATTACCCGCTTTGGGACGGGCGAGGGAGATGGCGAAGAAAACGGTCTGTAGCAGCAACATGCGCCAGTACGGACAGGCAATGAGTCTGTATGTAATGGACTATAACGGATTTCTTCCGGGACCCGCGACGGCGGGTATGGGGTTTAATTATTTCCGATGGAAATACAGTGTCGGATTGCAATGGTACCTGATCCCTTATTTGACATCGGACAGGACTGCTGATTATCCTTTCGGAGAGAATCCGCCTGAAAAAATATTTATGAAGATTTTTATCTGCCCCTCACACAAGTCTCCGTGGCTAATGCATCCCTATAGCAGACAGCACTATGTAGTGCATGCTTTTGATATTTTTGGATATATGTCGGATAAGTATCGTCCCGGTAATCCTAACTACAGAGATCCTGTTTTGCTCTCCAGTGTAGATGATCCCTCGAAAACATGGGGCATAGAGGACTCTGACTATTATTCCTATCCAAACATATATATTCAGATAGACACTCCCGAACCTGTGCATAGTTTGGGTCGTAATGTTCTTTGGCTTGATTTTCATGTGAGTTGGCTCGAATCGACACTTGTGCCGGGCGTCCATCCTTAATTTTCCAATGAAATGCGCTTTGAAGGAAAATTAACTTTTCAGGGTTTAATACGAAAGGGTATCACTATGAAAAGATTAATTATAGTATTTGGGATAATATTGGGTTATTTATCGATTTCCAATGCATCGGCACGTGTGTTATACTCGACAAATTTTGAAGTTTCAGAAGGATATCGCAAAGGTAAACCGTTAGCGGGACAGTTAGTAGGTGGGGTTCGATGGCATAAAGTTGCTGGCTATGTTGGTTCTCCTATTATTTATTATGATAATAAACCTGAGAGAGTTTTCGATGGCAACTCATCAGTCAATGTTGATGGGAAAAGAACAGTAAGCTGTTATGTAGATTTTAATACCAATCCGACGGTCAAAAAGGTATGGATAGAAGCTTATCTTAAAGCTTGTTATGGGCCTTCGGGTAACGGCTGGATCAGGTTAGGACTTGTCGAGCCCGGTACTGATCAGCCGAAATCTCATATGCAAGCGGTTGTGAAGATTCCAGGCTATGAAAGCGGTAATACACTTTATTTCAATACAGCCGGTGGCTATCCGAAAGAACATGCTCGGGCAAATCAATTATACAAAGCGGGCAAGTGGATTCACATCGTGATGGCAGTCGATTATAACACGAGAAAAGCGAAGGTTTACTCAAGAATAGTCGAACCCGGTGATACATCTCCGTTAACCGAATCGGATGTCTGGACGTATAAAGAGCTTGATGAAAACGTAGGTAATTTTATTACGGTAAGTGGGAAGAAAAACGATACGGTATCGTTCGTAGCAGGCAAGAAAGCCTATGCAGGACGTTTATGGATCGAGGGCGGAAAGGGAGTTTGGGGATTTGTAGATAAGATTACAATAACCGACAGCAGTCCGATAGTTACAACACAAGATATATTAGCTCGGTTGAAACAGAAGGACATTGATAATAGCCAAAGATTACCTAAGCCCCTTACGGTTGTTCCTTATTTACAGCGTGCTCCGAAACTTGACGGTAGGATAGGAGATGAGGAATGGCGAAAGGCGTCGCTCATTAGCGGGTTTAGCAATCTGGAAGGACAATTAGCTAAGCGTCAGACAAAGGTTTGGCTTGGCTACGATAAGGATAATTTGTATATCGCCTTTAAGAGTACGACCGATTATAGGCAGCAGCCTATCAAGAACAGGATTTGGCATAGCGATGCGATTGAGTTTTTTCTTTCGATACCGGATAAGATTGGGTATCTACAGTTTTGCGGAAATTCAGCAGGAGTGCGTTATACTGCGTGGGTAAACGGAAAAGGGGCAAAAGTTCCTAACTGGGAGCTGACAAACTTTATCGATAGGGAACAGTGGGGAGTAGGAGAAACGTGGTCAGCGGAAATAGCTGTTCCGTTCGCTGAACTTGGAATGGATAATCCGCCTAAGGACGGCAAACGTTGGCGGGCAAATTTTTGTCGTGATTGGTCGGTAGCGTCTGATAAGGATGAACGATATACTAGCTGGTCGCCTGTAAAGGGAAGCTATCTTCAACCCGAAAGTTTTGGGACACTTGTTTTCGACCATAAAGCCTCAGCTGTCCAGTTATACGG
>WFQY01000247.1 GCA_015486815.1 Phycisphaerae bacterium
CATTTTGTTCAGAAACGCTGGCGTATGGGCAATATTATGGAAAATTCGCTTGCGGAATTAGCGAAAAGTTCCGTATTCGATGAATTTTCACAGCTTAAGATGACTTTGCGCGATAGCTGCGGTGATTGTGAGTTTCTACCGATTTGCAATGGTGGCTGTCCGAAACATTTTCTGGCTGATGAGCGAAAAAATTATTTCTGCGAAAGCTATAAGCTATTTTTCAGCGAGACGCTCAGCGAATTTAAAAAACTCGCAGACCAAATTCGCTCACAAAATCGAGCATACTAATCGTTACTCAAGCTGACCGATTTGACGTAAAATTATTTGTTCCCACCGTGTCATTCCGCACGGAACGTAGTGGAGATGCGGAATCCATTTGGTCGGTGAAAATATGGATTCCCGCACCAACGGCATCTTCGACTTTCGCGGGAATGACAGCTTGTGTATAATTATTGGTAAATAAAGAGTTATGCAAAGACAGTATTTAAAATCGGTCAGTTTGAGTAATCGTTACTTTACGACGATATTCACAAGTTTCTTTTTGGCGACTATTACTTTGCGTATTTCTTTGCCTTCGATGTTAGCTTTTATCTTTTCATCATCGAGAGATAATTGCTTTAACTCGTCTTCGCTGACGTCAGCGGAGACCTGAAGTTTGCTCCTCAATTTACCGTTTATCTGTATAGGTACTTCAATAGTCTCGTCTGCTGCTAATTTTTCGTCAAACTCAGGCCAGGGCTCATAAGCGAGCGTCGTATGATGGCTAAGTTTTTCCCATAGTTCCTCTGCAATATGCGGAGCGAACGGTGCGAGAATAAGTATGAATTTTTCCATTATCGATTTCGGCTTGTCGGACTTACTCAGCATATTATTTACAAAGATAATCATCGCGGAAATAGCGGTGTTAAAGTCCATCGACTCGATATCTTTCGTTACTTTTTTGATGGTCTTATGCAGGATTCGCAAATCATCATCGGTCGGCTCGATGTCTTTGACGGAAGGATGAAGCTGGCCTGTCTGCTCATCGATAATCATCCGCCAAACACGATGTAGAAATCGATGTACGCCTGCAACGTCGCGGGTATTCCAAGGTTTGGTAGCTTCCAAAGGTCCCATAGACATTTCGTACAGCCGAAGAGTATCCGCTCCGTATTCAGCGATTACTTCGTCGGGGTTAATTACATTGCCAAGCGATTTCGACATTTTTTCTATCGTTTCAGTTAGCTCTTCGCCGGTTTGTTTATGCCTTGGTTTATCGCCTGAAAAATCCACGTCGTGATAATTTACATAAGCGCCGCGTGAATCTTTGTACGAAAAAGATAGAATCATTCCCTGATTGAATAATTTTTGGAAGGGCTCTTTTGTGCTGACGTATCCGAGGTCGTACAAAACCTTGTGCCAGAATCGTGAGTATAGCAGGTGCAGCACTGCGTGTTCCGCACCGCCTACATATAAATCGATTGGCATCCAATATTGCTCTTTTGATTTGTCCCAAGGCTGATTATCGTTATGCGGGTCGAGGTATCTCAGATAGTACCAACAGCTACCCGCCCATTGGGGCATCGTATTGGTATCTCTGCGATATTTCTTGCCATCTTTTTCGACTATTAGCCAATCTTTTACCTTGGCGAGTGGAGACTCACCGGTATCAGCCGGCTGAAAGTCTTCAAGCTCGGGTAGCTCGACGGGAAGTTCGTTTTCATCTACCGGAATTACATTTCCCTGTTCGTCGAACAGTACGGGGAATGGCTCGCCCCAATATCTCTGTCGCGAAAAGAGCCAATCGCGAAGTTTATATTTGACGGCGGATTTTCCCAGTCCTTGCTCTTCGAGCCAATCGGTGATTTTCTTCTTCGCATCTGCGACGTTTAGACCGTTGATGCTTATGCCGAATTCGTCGGAAGATGAATTTACCAGCACGCCATCACCTTCGTACGCCCCTTGGCTTATATCTCCGCCGCTGATTACTTTGATAATGGGCAGATTGAATTTTTTTGCAAATTCCCAGTCTCGCTGATCGTGTCCGGGGACAGCCATTATCGCTCCGGTGCCGTAACTGATAAGGACATAGTCCGCAACCCAAATCGGGATGGGTTTTCCGTTTACCGGATTGATTGCGTAAGCTCCGGTAAATACACCTGTTTTTTCCTTTGCGAGTTCGGTACGTTCGAGGTCTGACTTTGTTCGTGCTTGCTGGCAGTATTCAAGCACCGCTTGACGATTGTCGTCGGTAGCGATTTTTTCAACCAGTGGATGTTCCGGAGCTAATACCATATAGGTAGCTCCGAAAAGCGTATCGGGTCGAGTGGTGTAAATTCTTATTACATACTGTTCGGAGGCGTCGGGGAACTTATTTTGTTTTCGCGTCTGCTGCCAATGTGTAGGCTCGCAGCTATGGCCAAACGCTCGTATCTGGTCATCGACAGCAAGCAGGAAATCGACTTCGGCGCCTTCAGATTTTCCTATCCAGTCGCGTTGAAGTTTTTTGATACTTTCAGGCCAATCGAGTTCTTCCAAATCTTCGAGTAGTCTCTCAGCGTACGCAGTGATTTTCAGCATCCACTGCCTCATCGGTTTGCGAATTACCTGATGCCCTTGATCGCATCTACCTTGATATACTTCTTCGTTAGCTAATACCGTTTTGCACTCCGGACAGAAATTCACCGGTGCTTCTGTCAAATAAGCTAATCCCTTTTTGAGCATCTGCAGGAAAATCCACTGCGTCCATTTATAATATTTCGGGTCGGTGGTGTCGATTTCTCTGTCCCAATCGTAGCTAAACCCGAGCGATTTTATCTGCTTGCGGAATGTATCGATATTTTTCTGCGTTGTAATTCGCGGATGTGTTCCTGTTCGCATAGCATAACGTTCAGCCGGCAGCCCGAAAGCATCCCAGCCTATCGGGTGTAGGACATTAAAACCCTTCATTCGTTTATATCGTGCGATGATATCGGTAGCGGTATATCCTTCGGGATGTCCTACGTGCAAGCCCGCTCCGCTCGGATACGGAAACATATCGAGTACGTAATATTTTGGCTTATCGGGATTTTCTTCGACTTTGAATGTCTTGTTTTGTTCCCAATAGTTTTGCCATTTTTTTTCGATAGCAGTAAAGTCATATTTGCTCATTACGCTGAACCTCGCAAATTGTGTCCTTTTATATTGCTGTTTTGCAAATTGTCAAGTCAGCCTCTGAACTGACGTGATATTCCTTCGCATTTGCATTTCAAATTTGAAATTTGAGATTTGAAATTTCTTTTATAACACCGTCGGATATGCAATTCAATCGTAAAAACAGGCGAACCCCGACTCCTCATCGGGGTTCGTTTTCGAAGAGACTATATAAGTAAATCTCTTCTTTTTACTTCTTTCCCTTGATTATGCCAGCTATGCCAAGCAATAGCAGGCTTAGCGTTATAGGCTCGGGAACACATTCGGTAGCGACATTGAAACTCAAGACATCACCGCTGAGATTATAATAACTTTCGTCGGGAAAGGTGATATACTCAAGCGGTGGTTGATCATCCATCGTCCAATGATACAGAATCTGTCCACCATCCGAATCGACGGTGATTACTCTGTTGGTACATTCGGTACCGTTTTCATCCCGCAGAATAATATCCGGTGCGTTTTGAGAAGTATATCCCTGCCCTTTGAAATCGACCAACAGATATACCTCTTTGTGCATCTCTTCGATTGGTTCGTTTGGTACCTGCAAAATAGTCCATTTATTATTGTTATCTTGCTGCCAGGTAGGATTACCGTAATTGTTTATGCCTGCAATTCGCCAAACTTTGAAGACATTACCGTTTTGATCCTGATCTCTGTAATAGGCGGCGTCGTAATTATTCATTGCTGAGGCTGGTTTTTGTACTCCCGGACAGAGAGTAACATATCCGCTTGCGGTACCGGGATTAGCAGGATAGCCTATCAACGTCCATGGTTCGAACGCATTTGCGTAAGCATCATCGTTAGGGTCGCCCATTCCGCCGTTGCCTACGTCCCTATCGGAATCGTGCCAAACAGATTTATTATTCGCAGTCGTTGATTTGTCTCCACCTACCAGAGTCATTGCGTGGTCGCCCGAGGAGAAACTCCATTTGACAGCTACATATTGTCCCCTGTTGAGCTCGTTTAGCAGATGGTCGTAGTCGGCACTAACAAGCTGATGTGAGACCACGGTCTGATCGTTATAAGTGAGTGTCGGACGATACCAGCCGCCTGGGTTGGATGAATTATAGCCATAGCTATAAAGCCACCAGCCGATCGCGAGTTCAACATCTCCTTGATTAGCTTTTCCGAAATGGTTGGTCATATGTCCGTAGATTAAGTCGGCATTTTGTTGAGCGGTATTTCCCGGTAATCCCCACCCGCCAGCAGCTAACAGATTGGCGGCAGCTGCCTGCCAACAGCTTTGGTCGCCGGCGTTAGGTGGTAACGGTTGTTTATCGACGTCGGGAATACCGCCGACGTAAACATCATAAGCAAATCCAACTCCTGAAAATACCAAACACAATAGCCCAACAACACAAATCTTCATATTAGTGTTCATAGAACACCTCCTTTCTGAAAATGATATTTCCTCTTGCAGGATACGTTTGTTGTTTATCCTGCAAGAGGAAGATAGTTTACTATTTTGTTGTCAATTAGCTTCTTCGCCTAAGTAATCCCGCAAAGCCAATCAGAAGCAGACCAATGGTCATTGGTTCGGGAATAGCTATTATGCTGCCGGTTGACGGTGGAAATCCCGGTGAGGGGACGCCGATACTGTCAAGAGCAGAAGGCGGACCACCAGGACCGTTTTGGTAATCCTGAATTATAAATTTCCATGTTTCACCCGCTTGGAAGATATTGTCCATTGCAATACTTTCAAATACCAATGGTTTGTTGACACCAACCCAATCAATCTTAAATGCTAAGTTTCCATTTACCCAGCCATCGTAATTGGTCAGCGTAGTTTCCTGGTCAGCAACATACCATACCTCGTCCCAATTTGTAGTGGTAAGATTGGTTATCGTTACCAGAGCATTAGGGATATTGGGATCGTCCGGTTCAGGACCTTCGATACAGGCAGTTTCGTCTGTCAGTTCATCGAATGCATCTATCTCTTCATTTGGTGGGAAGGGTCCCTGCTGGCCGGTAGCACCGTTTACACCTATTCCCAATTCATGTACCAGAGGAGGAACCATCAGAGGATCCTGCGGACCATCCTGATAGTTTATTTCCGTAGGCACAGCTAATGCGAAATTAGCTACTAACAACACACAACAAATTGTCAATACAATCTTTTCCATAACGTGTCTCCTTCTCAAAAAAAGTATTTAACCCGTTTACCCAAAATACGAACTCTTTATATGTTTATCAGTCGGCTGACTGTTATCCCCAAACTGTAGGCCTGACTACCGTTTCGGTTCGTACAGGCCTGGGAGGGAGAGAGAGAATTGATTAGCCGTTGACTGTCAGTCAACGGTTAATATTCTGCGCTTATTAAGTTTTCAATCCATTTTACATTGCTTTTGCAAATCGATGATGTTCTTTTTGCGAAGAGTCGAAAGATAAATTCTTAATTTTATTTTTTGGTACAATAATAGGCATTGCAATTCCGGGAACATCAATAATAGCAAATTCCTTTTCGCCATTGCCTCCATCGCTGACAAAACTTATTTTCCCGACTATTTCTATCTCATTAGTTATATTAGCAAATATGGTCTCCTGCTCGGGAAAAACAGCATCCGCTAATTTAAATGATACTTGCTTCTGTGGTGTCTTTACTCTCTTTTCCTTCATATTGTCTCCTTGTGACTTACAATATTGCAAAAGACATACCAAATCACTTTAAAAAGGTTATTTTGTAACTTGTTGTTTTGTAATGGGTTATGTGAGAGGGAATAATTGTTTAAGATTTCGAAGAAATAAAATGTGAGAAAATTTTGGCACAGTAAGTTCGGTACATATACGGGTTATGACAGGAATCGCGGCGGAATGTTGTAAGCTCTTGTGAAGACTAATATTATGTACGGAAAAAATTTGCACAAAGAGTGAAAGATTTGGTACAGAAAATCAGTCGTTATCGTTTCCGTGGTGCTGTCTTATTATGAGTTTGAGGGGGATTTCCTGAAAAGGAAGTATCTCTCGCATACGGTTGATAATAAATCGCTGATAGTTTTGGTCGAAAGCTTCTACGTTGTTTACGAATATTACGATAGTAGGTGGGCAGACGGCGATTTGCGTAGCGTAATAGAATTTCGGCTGACCTTTTGCTTTTGTGCTTGAAGGGGGTTTGAGTTTTCTTATCTGCTCGATAGCTTTGTTTAGCTGCGATGTGGACAGGCGGATGTTCGCCTGCTCGTATAGCGATTTAGCTAATCGGATGGTCGCACGAATATTTGTGCCGTCTTTGGCACAAGTTAGGCTTATCGGTGCGAAATTCAGACCCGGGAGTGTTTTTTCGAGATATTTTTGATAATCTTCAATATCCGCTTTGTCTTTTGCCAAGTCCCACTTATTGATGACAATGACGCAGGGTTTATAATTTTCGCAGATATAGCCTGCTAATTTTTTCGTTACCTGTCCGACAGGCAAAGTAGCGTCTATCATAAGAAGAATAACGTCAGCTCGACGGATGGATTTTTCCGCTCGATTCATACTGTAATATTCAATGTCGTTTTTTATCTTCGATTTTTTCTTTACGCCAGCGGTGTCGATTGCTAAAAATTCCTGGCCGTCTATGTTGAATTTGACATCGACAGCGTCGCGGGTGGTGCCTGCGATTTCACTAACGATAACACGTTGTTCGCCAGCGAGCGTATTTATGAAAGTGCTTTTTCCGACATTTCTTGCGCCGACAATAGCTAACTTCATAGCGGGCTCGATATGGTCGGTCGGTTTTTTAGGTAGAAGTTGAAAGACCTTTTCGATAAGTTCCGATTTGCCACGTCCGTGAAGTGCGGAAACAGGTAAAGGTTCGCCTAATCCGAGTGCATTAAATTCAGCAGAGAGATACTCCGCTTGACGATTGTCTGCTTTGTTAGCGATTAGCAGTATGGGTTTATCTTCGATTTGCCTAAGTCGGTCAGCTAATTGCTTATCGATAGCTGTTATGCCTGCTTGCGCATCGACGATAAATAAGATAACGTCAGCTTGCTCGATAGCGTACGATATTTGCTTTTCGATATGCTCGCTGAGAGAGTCAAGCTCTTCTATGCCGAAGCCTCCGGTATCCACGAGTTCGACAAAAACATCTTCCATTTGACAGACGGTAGAGAGTCTGTCTCGCGTAACGCCTGGCTTATCGTCAACGATACTTATCCTTCTGCCAGCGAGACGATTAAAGAGCGTACTCTTGCCGACGTTCGGGCGTCCGACTATTGCGACAATAGGTAATGACATTTTTTAACGTTTCCTCTATACAAAATGTATGGCATATTATAGAATTTCATATAATTATTTGAAACTTTCAAATTTGATAAATAGTAAAGAGGAGAAATTCTATGGCAGTTCAGAGCAAAAGTAAATCGTCGGTTGCAAAAGAAAGTGAGTCTGGCAAACGGGAAGATGTTATCAATCATGCGATTCAGCAAATAACCAAGGTGTATGGTAAGGGTGCGATTATGCGTCTCGATGCTGATCAGATAACAGCTGTCGAGGGTATAAGCACGGGTTCGATAGGTCTTGATATTGCATTGGGGGGCAGAGGTATTCCACGAGGACGAGTAACGGAGTTTTTCGGTCCCGAATCATCAGGCAAGACGACGATGGCGTTGAGCGTTATTTCTCAGGTTCAGAAGAAGGGCGGAATAGCTGCTTTTATCGATGCGGAGCATGCGCTCGACCCTACGTGGGCAAAGCGCATAGGAGTAAATCTGGAATCGTTGCTCATCTCTCAGCCTGATACAGGCGAGCAGGCGTTGGACATAGCTGAGATGCTCGTGCGGACAAATGCTGTCGATGTAATTGTTGTCGATTCGGTGGCAGCTCTTATTCCTGAAGCGGAGATTAAAGGTGATATGGGCGATCATCAGATGGGGGTACAAGCAAGGCTTATGAGCAAGGCGCTACGGAAACTTACCGGTGCGATACAGAAATCGAAGGCGAGCGTAATATTTATCAATCAGCTCAGGCATAAGATAGGCGTTACTTTTGGCAATCCCGAGACAACGTCGGGCGGAATGGCGTTGAAATTTTATAGCTCGGTGCGGGTCGATCTTAGAAGAATCGCTGCGATCAAAGAGGGAGATAAACTCATCGGCAATCGTGTCAGGGCGAAGGTTGTCAAGAATAAAGTTGCTCCGCCGTTCAGGCAAGCGGAGTTTGACATTATGTTTGATAGCGGTGTTTCTCTCGAAGGTGATTTGGTCGATTTGGGAGTAGATGCTGAAATTATCAACAAAAGCGGTTCGTGGTTTAATTACGGCGAGATCAAACTCGGACAGGGCAGAGAAAAGGCAAAGCAATTTCTGTGCGAAAATCCCGACATTGCGGAGAAGATAAAAACGGAGATTCTGAAATATCACGGCGTAGTTCAAGATAATTCGGACAACAAAAAGTCGGATAACGAAAAGCAAGAAACAAAAAAGCAAAATTGAGATGCTATTAGGAAAAGTCTTTAGCTATTAGTCCGTAGCTATTAGCTAAAGACAAAACTATTAGCGAAGAGCTAAAAGCTAAGGACTAAAGACTGTTAACTTATGCAAAAGATACGGTATAAATTATCAGCTGCTTTGCTTATATTCATTTTTATATCAGCATCAGCGGTTTCGTCAGCGTCAGCGTCGCTTGCAACTCAACCGGCGGGTATTGATATTTTACGACAATCACAGCAGGCACTTATCAAACTTATCGATAAGCTCTCGCCTGAGGTTGTAGCGATAACCGTTGGTCGGGTGGTAAAGCTGCCTAAACGCAAGGGGGCAGGAGCGGACACCAAACCTTATGAAACGTTACTCGTGCCCGTTAGAGGCAGCGGCTGTATTATCTCTCGCAACGGACAAATACTGACGAATGAGCATCTGATACATCAAGCTAAGATAATCAGGGTTACGCTATGGAATGGTAGAGAGTATGAAGCTAAGCTCGTCGGTGCTGATGTTCGGAGCGATCTTGCGGTGATTAGAATAGTGGATAAGGTTTCGCTCACCGCTTGCAAGTTCGGCGATTTACGAAAGGTGCGTCGGGGTCAATTTGTATTAGCGATGGGAAATCCGCTTGGATTGGCGTTTGACGGTCAGGCGGCGGTAAGTTTCGGGATAGTATCAGCTATTGGTAGGCACGTTACCGATGTCGATCGCGAAGCTGACAGATATTATGGTAATCTGATTCAGACGACAGCTCAGATAAACGTTGGCAATAGTGGCAGTCCGCTTTTCAATCTTGACGGACAGGTCATCGGGATCAATACGATAATATCATCCACGTCGGTGGGCGGTTCGCATCTCGGATTTGCCATTCCGATTTCAAAATGGACGAAGAATATCATCGATAAGCTTCGCCGGGGCAAGCAAATAGAGTATGGCTATCTTGGTATATTATTAGCTGACATTGCAGGTCAAAACGGAGCAATGGTAGTAAAGGTTGTCAAGACTTCTCCCGCAGGTATCGCTGGGCTTAAGCCAAAGGATATTATCGTTAAATATGATAATCAGAAGGTGATAAATGTTGATCATCTGATAATGCTCATCGGTCAAAGTAAGCCTGGCAGAAGAGTAAGGATAACAGTCGAACGTGCAGGTAAGCTAATTAATCTGACGGCGAAAGTAGCACGCAGAAGAGATTATGTGAAATAGCTAAAACTGCGTTTCGATACGCCCAGCCCCTAAAGGGGCTGGACTACTCAACGCACGGGGAATTTGTCCCGTTGGGGACTGAACTACTCAACGCACGGAAAATTCTATAACTATTTTTGCCTATTATCGTCAAGTCGGATACAATTTACTGCGTCAGAATGTTTGACCTGACAGTAAAGGCACAAGAAGAATTTGTTTGTCTTGCCGACCTGATAGTCAGCTACGATCAGCTGAATATCGAAGGTCTATGGGGATCGTCTGCGCCATTTGTCGCTGCTAACATCGCGAAGCTGACGGGTAGAAAGTTTCTTTATATCACCGCACACATCGATTTAGCTGACAAAGTTCAGGAAGACCTCGAATTGTTTTATGGCGATTCGGTGCAGGTACTGCCCGGCTGGGAAGAAGATAAGCCCAAGATACTCACAGGTGATGAAATAGCAGCGGAGCGGCTGAGATTGCTGATGGCGTTGGATAGCTCGGAGTTTGCACCTAATGCAATAGTCGCACCGATACAGGCTTTGATCTTTCCCGTTCCTCGCAAAGAAATTTTCCGCAGACACAGTCTGACTCTGAAAGTCAACAAAAAGCTCGATATAGAATCTCTTGCAAGCTGGCTTGTCGAGCATAGCTATACGCGACTCGAGCAGGTCGAGCAGCCTGGAGATTTTGCAATTCGGGGCGGAATAGTCGATATATATCCGAGTGGCGTAGGCTATCCGGTACGATGTGAATTTTTCGGCGATGAGATAGAATCTATCCGCCGATTCGACCCTGCATCTCAGCGTTCGCTTGAAAATATCGACGAATTCCTTCTTTACGCACCGCCTGAGTTTTTCGATAAGCAAGAGTCTTCTCCGCTGACGGAGCATTTGGATTCGGATACTTTGATTTTTTGGCACGAGCCAATCGAGATAGCGGAGCTTGCGGATGTTTTCCTTTCGAGGCTAACCTCGCCTATAGGATTATATCCGTATCAAGCTATCGCAAATCAAGCTAAGCGATTCAAACAGAGTTCATTGACGCACTTTTACGCAGACCTGCCGGGAAAAAGGATAAAGCTGGACTTTACACAACTACCGAGATTTGACATCAAAGCTGACCACGCTATAAGTCAGCTTGTCGAACTCGGAACGCAACTCAAGAGGGTTTACGTATTTTGTGAAAATATAGCTGAGCGCGACAGACTCGCTGAGCTGTTAAAAGAGCAGAGCTGCGATTGGCAGAAAAAAATCACACTCTGTGACGGTTTGATTAGTAGAGGATTTGTCTGGACATCTCGTAAGATCGCATTCATCAGCAACGCTGAGCTGTTTCATCGCTACGAATTTCGGCATCGTATCAAACGCGGGACAACCATTCGTACGACGGAGAGTTTCGCGGAACTTGAGCCTGGCGATTATGTCGTGCATGTTAATTACGGCGTCGGTAAATTCGAGGGGTTAAAGACTATCAAACGCAATGGTCAGCCGGAAGAATTTATGGTCATCAAATACGCTGACAATGTCCTGATTAACGTGCCGACCAAGCAGTTCGACCTTGTGCAGAAATATGTAGGCGGATTTCGCGGACATCCACCCCTGACGAAATTGTCAGCTAAAACGTGGCAGCGGACGAAGCAAAAAGTAGCGGATGCGGTAACCGACCTCGCACGTCAGATGCTCGATATACAAGCTCAGCGTGTAGCTCTCGGGGGG
>WFQY01000248.1 GCA_015486815.1 Phycisphaerae bacterium
CTTACAGGCTTCCGCTATTCCCTCTAAACAGGTAGAGCTTCCCGATTACAGGCTTAACGTAGGTGATATGCTTGAAATTATCTTTCACGTCAAACACCTTGCGAAAGACGAATACAGATTTCATACCGAAGACATAATAAGGATAAAATTTCCCTATCACCCGAAATTCGATCAGACGGTAACGATACAAGCTGACGGTAAAATCAGGTTGCTTTTGGTCGGTGAAGTTAATTGCTTCGAAAAAACATTAACCAAAGACGGTAAAATAGTCAGTAGAGGTAAGACCGTAGGTGAACTTGAGACTGAACTTAAGGAAAAATACGGAAAATATTTCAAAGATCCCGAGCTTACGATTACATTCAAAGCTGCTAACGTTAAGATTGAGGAACTGAAACGCGCAATTACCACAGCTCCACGTGGTCAGAGCCGATTGATGCCCGTAAAGCCCGACGGTAATATAACTCTGCCATATATCAAAGATATCCGTGCGTACGGTAAAACGATAAATGAACTACACGACGATCTGGATCAAGCTTATGAAGAGGTAGGGATTCCCGAGATAGAGGTTACCGTCCAAATATTATCCGTTGCTCCGAGGAAGATTTTTGTTATGGGTGAGGTCTCGAATCCGGGAATGCTTAAAGTTAGCAATATGATAACGCTGACTCAAGCGATAGCGATGGCTGGCGGACTTACACCACGAGCGGATAGGCAAAAAGTGTTGGTTGTCCGCAGGAAGGGGCTTCCCGTACCCGAAGGAGTAATTGTTGATGTTGAAAAGATGCTTACGTCAACGATTACTTATAATCATAGAAAGATGCCCGATCCGAAGGTCTGGAGTAAAGACTTTTGGCTTGATGATTATGATCTTGTTTATGTTCCGAGATCCCATCTTGCGAAATCGGACGACTGGATAAATCAGGTATTTACAAAGGGAATTTACGGCGTGCTTCCGTTTTCGACAAGTGTAGGACTTGGGTTCAGCTATGAAATCAGAAGCGCACCTACTACCGTTCATACCGGTCCTACGGGTGGAAATATGATACAAAGTGCGGTTAATACACTTTTAAGTAGATAAGGTATATAACTATGGCGAATGGATATTCCAGACGAACGTTGCGTGAGATAGCTGTAATTATTTTTTCCCGCTGGGTAACGATTTTGCTGATAACAGCGATATTGACATCAGCGACAATATTAGCTTGTCTTTATTCGAAGAAGATATATCGTTCGAGCGTTACTTTATGGGCGAGGCAGAGTAAATCGACCAATCCGTTAGCGGATAAGCCCGAACCGTTGAGCAGGCTTGAAGTATTCCTGAAGACTCAGCACAAGATAATTACTTCCGATATTGTTTTACGTCGGGTATTAGCTCGGCTGAAAAATCCGTCTTTGTTGAAGAGCCCTCCCGATCCTAATATTTATGAAGGTGCGGATAAATCTGTCTGGCAGAAATGGTATCAGCAGGTTTCACAAGCAGCAGAAAAGATTTCTGTGGATGATGTAAGAAAGTTCCGAAAGAAGATAAAGATAAAAACCCCAGGCGGAGAAGATGTTGCCAAGTCTGAGGTATTTACTATTTCGGTAGATCAGCCAGCTCCTCCGAAGCAGGCTCAATTGGCAGCTGAATTACTTACTCAGGAATATCTCATCAGAAGACGCCAGCTTCAGAAAAAAATGGATGACTCCGCTCAGGAATTATTGCAAAAACAGCTTGACAATTTGAGAGACAACGTGCTTGGCACCGCTGAACGCAGATTTAACGATTTTATTAAGAATAAGGTGCAGGGCAATCTGCTTGACCTTGCTCAGTTTATGGTAGCGAGTGGCGAAGTCAATCATCAAAGATTGCGAACAATATTCGAGCAGAAACTCATCACGCTTGATGCTGAGATAAGCGAATATCAAGCTCTGCGCAAAGAAATACAGGCTCAGATCCCGCCAAAAGCGTTGAAAGAAGGTGTGGGTAATTTAACGATGGATGACCTGAAAGAGGTAAATATCGTTGTTCCTGAAAAGGTTCTCAAGAATAACAGTATTATAGATAAACTCAAAAAGAAACTTGCGGATCTGATAATCGATAGGAATACTCTTAAAGAGCAGTACACCGATAACTTCAAACTGCTTCGTCAAAAGAACGGAGAAATTCTGCGAACGATTCGTGATATTATCAGCGAGCTTATAGGAGAAATGAAAGCTATCGATCAGCATATAGCTACACTCAATGCGAGGCGCGCCGAAATACAAAGACGCGTTAATATGGAAAACAAAACCATCGATAATTTGAGCACGCTCTTTGTCGAATATGATTCTCTTGTGAAGGAGCTTGAACTTGCAAGGAAGCTTTATAATAAGAAGCGCAAAGATCTATTGGATGCGGAAACTGCCAGACAGATGGCTCAGCGGGAGATTCTTATTGCACGCATAGATAAAGCTACTATGCCCGACCCCAACCGTCCGGTGCGCCCTATTCTTTGGCTTTATACTCTGATCGCAGCTATTGTCGGATTGATGTTTGGAATTGCTTATGCCTTCCTCGCTGATAGCTATGACCATACCATAAGAA
>WFQY01000249.1 GCA_015486815.1 Phycisphaerae bacterium
ATTTCTCTGCCTGTACCTCGGCCGGTCGGAATAGCTGCATATAACGACAGAATTAGAGTTGAAGTTTCCGAGTTAACAGATATTAGCGAAACGGACATAATGGAAAAATTACAAAACTACGCTCCGCAGGGAATGTTATTTCATCATATATGGTTAACGGAAAAAAGCGAACTGAGAAGACCAATAGGTATCAAATGGATAATCTCACTTGAAGAAACTACTATTGACAGGGATAATCTGCGGAAAAAAATCGAACAAATTTCGGCTAAGGATTCCCTAATCATTATCAGAGAGACTCCCAAGAAAGGCAGAAAAACTATTGACGTTAGAGGTATGATACAGGATATTCATTTACAGGAAAAAAGTTTAAAATTGAAGGTCGCACTCGCTCAGACAGGGACTATAAAACCTACTGAAATTCTGCGGATTTTCGGGCTTGCGGATAAAATAGATCTGAGCGATACTGCGAGAACAAAAATATACTGGGAATAATTATGGCGAAAAAAACAGTAAGGACGAAACAACAGAAACAAGAAAAATTAATGCTGATAAATTTCATAAGAGGCGAAGAGTGTAGAATTGCCATACTGAAAAATGGCAAGTTGGAAGAGCTTTTTAGCGAACGAGCGTCTAACGAGTCGCACGTAGGGAATATATACAAAGGCAAGATAACCAACGTCGAGTCGGGAATACAAGCAGCTTTTGTGGATTTCGGACTGGAAAAGAATGGTTTTCTGCATATTTCCGATGTACATCCGCAATATTTCACAAAGGCAAAGCCCGAAGAGGTCAAAGAACGTGTCGGAAGAAAGACGCCCCATCGTCAACGCCCTCCGATTCAACAATGTTTACATCGCGGTCAGGAAGTTATTTGTCAGGTAATCAAGGAAGGCATAGGCAGCAAAGGACCTACACTTACGACGTATATAAGTATTCCTGGTCGATATTTGGTAATGATGCCGGGAATGAATAAATTGGGCGTATCGAGAAAGATAGAAGACGAAGAAGTACGAAAGAAGATGCGAGATATAGTCTCGCAGCTCGACCTTCCCGAAAATATCGGATTCATAGTTCGTACCGCAGGCGTTGACAGAACCAAACGCGATCTGCATCGTGATTTGAATTATCTCAAACGGTTATGGAAAGTCGTCAAGCACAGAATGAAATCATCAAAAGCACCGGCTGAGCTATATCAGGAATCCGATTTGGTAACAAGAACTATTCGTGATGTATATAATTCGGAGATAAGCAAAATTATCGTGGACGACCTCGATGTAGCTCGGAAAGCTCGTGATTTTCTCGGTATAGTAATGCCACGCCATCAATATCGTGTAGAATATTATGACGAGAAGATTCCGCTGTTCTATAAATATGGCGTCGAAGAACAAATCGGTCAGATGAATTCCAGACGGGTCGATTTGGAAGGTGGCGGGTTTATTGTAATAGATCAAACCGAGGCACTTGTTGCAATAGATGTAAACAGCGGACGATACCGAAAACAAGCAAATGCGGAGCAAACCGCATTGAAGATCAATTTGCAGGCAGCAGATGAAATCGTACGTCAGATGATATTGCGTGATTTGGGTGGCGTGGTAGTAATAGACTTTATCGATATGCAGGAAGAGTCGCACAAGAGAGAAGTAGAAAAAAGACTTCGCGACAATCTGCGAAATGACAGAGCGAAAACAAAGGTATTGAAAATCAATAGCTTCGGATTATTGGCACTTACACGTCAGCGAATAGGTCCGTCGTTTGAAAGGTCGTTGTTCGAGAATTGCCCTTATTGTGGCGGGTTGGGCAAGGTAAAGACGCTTGAGTCGGTAAGTCTGGATGTTATCAGGCTGATTCAGCTAGCTTTGTATAATAATAACGTAGATCGAATTGAAATATACGTAAGTCCGGAAACCTTCGAATATATCCATAACAGCAGAAAGCGGATACTCGTACAGATGGAAGAAGATGCCGGTAAGCATATCAAACTGTCCGTAAACAAGAATCTGCCCGTAGATAAGGTAGAAGTCAAATGCTTCGATGATCGTGACAGGGAGATATTATTGGAAGACCTTACCAGAGAGATAGAGACGATAGAAAAATCAAGTGCACGGGTGGAATGGGGCAAGAATAAAGGCCAAACGGTTTCAGCTTTCGACATAGAGGACGAACTCGGCGGAGATTTGTGAATTATGACTATGGGCATCGTTAGAATCGTAGCTGACGAAAATATACCATTCGTTCGTGAAGCGTTTAGCTCGCTGGGAAATGTCAAAACGGTAGCGGGTAGGAAAATGACATCAGCGATTGTTGCGGAAGCAAACATATTGTTGGTACGGTCGGTAACGCGGGTAGATAAAAATCTGCTTGACGGCTCGAATGTTAAAATGGTTGCGACCGCTACCATAGGCACCGATCATATCGATATGGAATATCTCAATCGCAGAGGTATCGCCTTCGCGTCAGCTGCCGGCTGTAATGCAAATTCCGTGGCGGAATATATCATCGCTGCTCTTCTTGCTATCGCTAATCGTTATAAAATCTCGCTTACGGGTAAAACGATTGGCGTGGTTGGTGTGGGAAATGTCGGAAGCAAGGTATCAGCGAAGGCTGACGTGCTCGGAATGAAGGTTCTCAAAAATGACCCGCCTCTTGAAGAGCGCAGTGGGTCGGACGAATATATCGAGCTCGAAGAATTACTCGAACAAGCGGATTTTGTTACGCTTCATACGCCATTGACTATGACGGAAAAATGGCCGACATTTCACTTAGCAGATGAAAATTTTTTTGCACGATTGAAAAAGGATGCGTTTTTGTTAAATTCGTCTCGCGGAGCTGTTGTTGACAATAACGTACTAAAAGAGAATCTTAAACGAAAAAAACTCGCAGGTGCTGTTTTGGATGTATGGGAAAACGAGCCTGACATTGATGTTGAGCTGCTCAATGTAGTAGATATAGGCACGCCTCACATTGCAGGCTATAGTTTTGATGGTAAAGTAGCAGGCACGCAAATGATTTATAACGCTGTTTGTAAATTTTTAGGAATCGAACCACAATGGAATCATAAATTGATAATGCCCGCCCCTGCTGTACCGATGATCCACATCGATAAGACATCGGGAAATATCGAAGCGGACATATCGGATGTAATCAAACAAGTTTATGATATTACCGAAGACGATCGCAGGCTTAGAGAGATAAAGAGCTATCTGCCCAACGAACGAGGAAAATTTTTCGATCAGCTTCGCAAAAACTATCCCATCAGGAGGGAATTTTTCAACACCAAGCTCGTCTTTGCGGAAAGCGTAAATCCAACTGTCAGATCGATATTGTCAGGATTGGGATTTCAATCGTCGGAGACTTAAGTGAAAGCTATCCTGAAACGATTAGCTGATTTCGTAGCAGGTATTATTGTCCTGCCGTGCATATTTTTATATTGGATTTTTCTGCTGTTGTTCGGAGAAGATCGTGCGGTTCAGTGGATATCTCAGCGGTCATCCCGCTGGGGCGGGGTGATGGGAGAATATTTAAGACGAGCTGTTCTAAGGAATGTACTCGAGTATGTCGGCAGTGATGTGGTCATATCGTTCGGCACGATTTTTTCTCATCGGCAGGTACGCATAGAATCGGGCGTTTACATCGGTGCGTATTGTGTAATTGGCAGAGCGAATATCGGCTGCGATACATTAATAGCTGACGGTGTGATAATTCCGAGCGGTCGATATCAACATAAATTCGAGCGTATTGATATACCGATAAAAGAGCAAGCGGGGAAATTGGAAACGATACATATCGGTCGAGATTGCTGGATTGGTTCGCGGGCGGTGATACTCGCGGATATTGGCGACGGCTGCGTAATATCAGCGGGTGCGACGGTCAAAGAAGTGACTGGCAATTATGAAATACTTGCGGGCAATCCTGCGAAGGTAGTTAAACGGAGAGCAAATCAATAGTAAAATGCACAGCAATCGGAATAGCTTTGTGGTTTTCAGTGATGATTGGGGACGCCACCCGTCAAGCTCTCAGCATTTGTTCAGATATATATCGAAGAAGAATAAGGTTTTGTGGGTAAATACGATTGGTATCCGCTCGCCAAAGCCTGATAAATTCACTCTTTTGAGGGCAGGGGAAAAATTCAGGCAGTGGTTGCATCCCATCAGACGTATTAACGATAATCTTTTCGTGCTTGATTTACCAATGCTGCCGGTGATGGGCAGCGGAAAGCTCGCACGTATAAACACAAAATACCTTTCACATAGAATCAAAGAGATAATGCAAAAATTGGATATCGACAATCCGATTTTATTCGCATCGGTGCCGAATGCAGCGGATTTTATCGGATTGCTGAATGAATCGTGTATTATCTATTACGTGACCGATGACTATTCACATTGGCCAGCTGCTAATGCGAAGATAATACGAGAAGCTGATAGGAAATTAGCTGCAAATGCCGACTTGATTTTAGCTTGTACCGATGAACTCGCCAAACAATATGAAAACGCTCTTCTGTTTCCGCATAGCGTTGATTTCGAACATTTTGCTACACCGCAGCTGGAACCCGATAAAATAAAATCTATTCCGCATCCACGTGTGTGCTTCTTCGGGCTGATCTATGAGAAAATCGATATTGAAGGTTTATATCAGCTTGCTCGATCTTTACCGGAAGCGCAACTTGTTTTAATTGGGCCTATCAAAACCGATATTGAAAAGCTTGCATCGTTGGACAATGTTCATCCGTTAGGAGCTAAGCCCTACGATAAGCTGCCGAGCTATCTGCAAGCGATGGACGTTTTGTTGCTGCCTTATGTCGATGACGAGCAAATCAGACGTAGCGGGCCATTGAAGATTCGTGAATGTCTCGCTGTTGGCAAACCGACGGTAGCAATCGATATTCCCGACATTCGACAATACTCCGATGTAGTCGGTTTATATCAAACGACAGAGCAAATGATAGCACAGGTAAAGAAATATCTCGCATCTGCAAAACCGCTTTGCCAAATGCAAGAAAAGGTAAAGGATGACACTTGGCAGGACAGAGCGGAACAGTTGCAAAAGCTAATCGATGATATTCTTACCACAAAAATAGAAACCGACCCGCCAGCGTGGGACGAATATTTGCGTAAGCATAGGATAAAATCAATATTTTACGATGTACGATGGGGAAAGATAGTTCAGCAGGCTTACGGTAATCGGGTATTTTATCTGAGTACCTATCGCAAAGGAGAAGTTGTCGGAATATGTCAGTTTATCGAGCAGAAAAGCAGAATCTTCGGCAGTCATCTGACTTCGCTGCCATATTTCGATGTAAGCGGCATATTAGCGGACGATGAAGAAACTCTTGGTAAGTTGATTAAAGCGGCAAAAAGATTATCACAATCAACAAATAGTCAATGGTTGGAATTACGTCAGCGGGAAAAACTACCGAACAGCGAAGCCTTCTCGTCCCTGCCAATGCGCACAGATAAA
This sequence comes from Phycisphaerae bacterium, assembly GCA_015486815.1. GTDB lineage: Bacteria > Planctomycetota > Phycisphaerae > JAAYCJ01 > JAAYCJ01 > S014-18. The sequence continues at coordinate 5,458 of WFQY01000249.1, forward strand.
GTGGATTTGAAATTAAAACTGCCAGCGAACAAAAATGCGTTATGGAATCAATTCAAGCCTAAAGTGCGCAATCTAATACGCAAAGCGGAAAAAAATAATCTGCAAACTCAAATAGGCAGCGAAAATCTACTCGGGAAATTTTATGATGTTTATCTCGACAATATGCGCAACCTCGGTAGCCCCGCTCACAGTAAGCGGTTTTTCGAACTTATACTCGAAGAATTTTCGCAAGAAGCAAAAATCATAATTATTGAACATCTAACAAAGCCGATAGCCGGTGCCGTGATGATAGCGGACGGTGATAATCTGTATATTCCGTGGGCAGCGAGCCTTTGGCGATATAAACATCTATCCGCTAATATGCTTTTGTATTGGCGGATGCTCGAGTATGCGATCGAAAACGAATTCGAATATTTCGATTTCGGCAGAAGCACACTCGATAGCGGAACGCATAAATTCAAGAAACAATGGGGAGCTAATGAGTATCCGTTATATTGGTATTATATCTTATCTTCGGATAAGAAAATGCCCGAGCTTCGTCCCGACAGTAAGAAATATAAATTCTTCGTTGCGTGCTGGAAACGATTGCCGATTTTCGCTACTCGTTTTCTTGGCCCGAAGCTAATCTCAAAACTATCGTAAAGATTTTTTTATACTCCTTACGAATGTGCGAAATTACACTCCTGCAAAATGCAATTCTTATGTCATCTCTGAAAGCGTACTGGTTGTCAAGTGTATTCTCAGCAGTATTTTTCGCCATAATATGGGCTTCCTAACTTATTATCGCTGATTCGTTTCCAAACCAGCTTACTCCTGCTCTGTCTGTGGACATACCATCCACCTTCTCCGCATCCCCCAGGGTCGGGGGA
>WFQY01000250.1 GCA_015486815.1 Phycisphaerae bacterium
GAGTATATAAAACTATGAGCAATATTCAAAAACAACATACAAATCTTATCAAACTGGCGAAACAATATTCACAAGACTATATCTTTCGCTTCTGGAACGAGCTTAACGATGAACAAAAAAACAAACTATTGCAACAAGTCTCGCAACTCGACTTTGAAAGACTCGATAAGCTCATCAAAGAATGCGTATTAAATCCTCAGCCGTTCAAACTACCCGAAAAAATCGAACCAGCTGACTTTTTCCCTGCGGAACCCGAAAACGACAAACAAGCACAGGAATATAAACAAGCTTGGCAAATAGGCGAGCAAGCTATCGAAGCTGGCAAGGTCTGCGCATTCACCGTCGCAGGCGGAGCAGGCACAAGGCTTGGCTTCGACGGTCCGAAAGGTACATTCCCCATAAGCCCCGTCAAAAACAAAACACTGTTCCAAATATTCGCAGAGACTATCAAACACTGTCAAAACCGATATAACCCATCGCTACGATGGTATATAATGACAAGCGTTACAAACCATCAGCAGACGATAGACTTCTTCGAACACCACAATTACTTCAATCTTCCACCGGAGCAGGTAATCTTCTTTCAACAAGGCACGATGCCCGCATTCTCCGAGGATGGTAAAATCCTACTCGAAAGCAAAGACTCCCTCGCCCTATCACCCGATGGTCACGGTGGCTCACTTCGTGCAATGAGAAAATCCGGTGCCATAGATGAAATGAAAAAACTCGGCATCAAATATATAAGCTATTTTCAGGTCGATAACCCGCTCGTCAGATGTATCGACCCGCTTTTCATAGGCCTGCACATCCTACACAGATCCGAAATGTCAAGTAAATCGCTCGCAAAAGCTGACGACCTCGAAAAAGTCGGAAATTTCGTTATAGACGATGGCAAACTTATGGTAATCGAATATTCCGACCTGCCCGACGAACTCGCACACGCCAAAAATCCCGACGGAACGAGAAAATTCAACGCCGGCTCAATCGCTATTCATATTCTCTCGCGTAGCTTCGTCGAGCGTATCACCGAAGGCGACCTTAAACTGCCCTACCATCGCGCAGTTAAAAAAGTACCCTTCGTTGACGAAGCTGGCAATAAAATCAAACCGACCGAACCTAACGCTATCAAACTCGAACAGTTCGTTTTCGATGCAATACCGTTAGCTGAAAACTCCATCGTCCTGCAGACAAAACGTGAAGAGGAATTTTCACCGATAAAGAACGCCAACGGCAACGACAGCCCCGCCACCTGCAAACGCGATATGATTGCCCGCGCAAGACGTTGGCTCGAACAAGCACAAATATACACCGACGAAAACGCAACCGTAGAGATTTCACCTCTGCGAGCAATCTTTGCCGACGACCTGAAATTTTGTAAAGGACAAACACAATGACAAAAAAACTTTACACGCCTTCGTTAATGAAAATTGCGGATATTCGTCAGGAAGCACCGAACGTAAAGACATTCAGACTCGAATTCACAAATCCCGACGACCATAAACATTTCGCAGACACATTCCGAACGGGTATGTTTGGGCTATATGGGCTATTTGGCGAAGGTGAAAGCACTTTTTGCGTCGCAAGCCCGCAGACCCGCATCGATTATATCGAATGCACATTCAGAAAATCAGGGCGTGTAACTTCCGCACTTTACAATTGTGATATTGGCGACATCGTCAGCTTTCGAGGTCCCTATGGCAATTATTTTCCCATCGAGCAATTCGAGGGTAAAAATTTGCTTTTTATTGCAGGCGGAATAGGCCTGCCTCCTACGCGAAGCGTAATATGGACAGCTATCGATCAGCGGGAAAAATTCAAAAACATAACTATCATTTATGGCGCCAGAACCGTTGACGATCTCGTTTACAAAGACGAGCTCGAACAATGGACCCTCCGCAACGACGTTGACCTCATCCTCACCGTTGACCCGGGTGGAGAGACGCCCGAGTGGAAAGGGAAAGTCGGATTTGTGCCTGCCGTTTTGGAAGAACACTCACCCTCGGCAAAAGATTGCATCGCTGTGGTTTGTGGACCGCCCATTATGATAAAATTTACACTGCTGAGTCTCGATAAACTCCGCTTCAAACCGCAAGTGGTATATACCACTCTCGAAAATCGGATGAAGTGTGGTATAGGCAAGTGCGGACGATGCAACGTCGGGCCGGTCTATGTTTGTAAGGAAGGTCCGGTATTCACCGCTGAGCAGATTGCAAAACTTCCTGCGAGTGATTTTTAGCTAACCAAACATCACACATAATCCTCAAAAAATTATTACATTTAAAGACGATTTTACATATAATCTTGCGTTACAAATGATTCGTAAAGTGAGAGTGTATCGACAAAAATTCAAGACAAAGGATAAACAAGATGAGCAAACCGATAACAGCTATTATCGTAGGAGCGGGACACCGAGCGGAGACATACGCCAGCTTTTCCAAACATTGTCCCGATAAACTCAAGATTGTAGGCGTTGCGGATCCTAACGAACTAAGGCGCAAAATGATTGCGCAAAAATATAATTTAGCTGAAAATCAATGTTTCGAGAGTGCCGAGGAGTTAGCAAGCAAGGGCAAATTGGCAGACGCTATTATCAATGGCACTATGGACACTCAGCACGTTCCGACTTCTCTTGTCCTTTTGAAAGCGGGCTATGATATTCTTTTGGAAAAGCCCTTTGCAATTTCGGAAGAGCAGGTTTGGCAATTAGCGGACACTGTCAAAAAATATAATCGTAAAGTGATGATTTGTCATGTTCTTCGATATGCACCGTTTTACGTTGAAATCAAAAAGCACATTCTCAACGGTGAGCTCGGAGAAATCATAAGCATTCAAACAGCAGAGCATGTAAGTTATCATCATATGGCTTGTTGTTTTGTGCGTGGCAAATGGAATCGTCAAGATATATGTGGTTCGTCAATACTGATGAGCAAATGCTGCCACGACCTTGATATTATAATGTGGATAAATAGCGGGATAAATCCTACGAAAGTATCAAGTTTCGGTGGGTTACATTATTTTCGCAAGGAGCACGCCCCGAAGGATTCGGGTGAATATTGTCTTATCGATTGTCCGATAGAAAAAGATTGCTTATATTCCGCGAGAAAGCACTATCTTGATCATCCGGACAGATGGTCGTTTTATGTATGGACGGGAATTGAGCATATCGAAAATCCAACTCTCAAGGACAAGGAAGAATATCTCAAGCGAAAAGACCATTTATATGGCAGATGCGTATGGAAATGCGACAATACGGTTGCTGACAGGCAGGCTGTTATGATTGAATTCGAGAACGGCAGTATTGCGACTCATAATTTGATAGGCGGAGCAAGTAGACCTATGCGAAAAATACACATCGTAGGCACGGAAGGTGAGATTCAGGGGATAATGGACGATAGCGTCTATACGATCAGGCATATTGACACTCGGCCAGGACACGAATACAAGGAAATTGTCCACGATTTGAAAATTCGTGGCGATATGACCGGAGCGTTTGGCGGGCATGGCGGCGGAGATTTACGGCTGGTAGAAGATTTCGTCAATGTTCTTCAGGGCCATAAGCCATCAATTTCCTGTACGAGTTTGGAAGATTCCATCAATGGCCATCTGGTAGGACTGTTAGCTGACCGTGCAATGACGGAGAACAAGATAATGTATTTTGACGGGTCGAATCAGTTAAGCTAATTGTCCTCAATGGGGTTTCGCTTCGCTCAACATTTAACATTTATCATTTATCATTCGACATTTATCATTTAACATTTCTATTTATCAATTCTTCGAGGCTACCGCCGCTACGGGTATAATCGACAAAATAATCTATTATTTTCCGTGTAATCACCCCGGGCGTGCCATCGCCTATTTTGTGTCCGTCGAGTTCGACTATTGCGCGAATTTCGTAGCCCGTTCCGGAGAGAAACAGTTCATCCGCTTTATAAGCCTGTGGTAGCGGTGTTTCACCTTCGATAAATTCGATTTTAAGTTTGTCAGCGATAGCAGCGATAGCTTGGCGGGTAATTCCCGGCAGCACCTGATGATTAAGCGGACGAGTAATAAGTTTATCATCGACAACAGCGAAAAATGTCGAAGATGTACCTTCGATAACGATATTATCCGCAACAAAAACAGCATCATCGCACTTTCGCTTTTTAGCTTCGACGCAAGCCATCACATTCGCCAACAGATTAAGCGATTTTATATCGCATCGTTTCCACCGAATATCCGGATAGCTTATCGCTTTTATTCCGTTTTTTGCAAGTTCGGTATTATCGGGAGCGGGTTTGACGAACATCAAAAATTGTGGCTTGATTGAATCGCTTGGCAGATGTGCCCTTATCTGCTCGCCTCGTGTAATATGGAAATATACCAACGCATTCGGCATATCCGCCTGCTCAAAACCGGTGAGTACCTTGTTTCTGATTTCATCCGTATTGACGTTATCAATTCCTATTTCGCGCAAGCTTCGCTTGAATCTACTGAAATGCGCATCGAATGCCCATAGCTTACCGTTATAGCTCTGAACGACTTCATAAACGCCATCACCAAAATATAATGCCCTATCCCACGCAGAGACTTTTGCATTATTCGCATCGACAAGTTCATTGTTTATCATCATAAATA
>WFQY01000251.1 GCA_015486815.1 Phycisphaerae bacterium
CATAATTCGTCGTAAGGGCAATCTCATCTTTACCATCGCCATCAAAATCGCCGACTATCGGATCGCCCGTAAGCCAGCATCGCGAAACCGGCACCCGCCATTTAATCGCCCCCGCTGTCAAATCGCTGCATACAATCGTAAATTCTTCCAATGGCCCGCCATCGCGATAATCCGTAATGCCTACCGCTTCCGTATGCCCATCACTATCGAAATCACCCACCGCCCAGCGAGGCGCACCAGCAGCAATAGGCGGATAAAGCTCATCAAGCTTTCCGTCGAATACCATAATCCCGCACGGATGCCGCGGAGTGTTCCAACAGAGATTTTGAGCAGCTGCGATAATTTCAGGCTTACCATCATTATTGATATCCGCAAGATGAATCCGAGTAGAACCCAAATCACCCAATATATTTTCTTTTCTGCTCAATACTTTTCCATTGCCATCGAGAATAACCATCGACGATAAACATTTGTCGAAATCATCGCTATATTCCGTTCCGAATACAATCTCGATTTGCCCGTCGCCATCGACATCGCCAGCAGCCAATCGGCCATGACAAATCGAAACCCTATCATCATATACCCATAAAACCTTCCCCGCTTGTGCGTCAACGCACATAATCGCAGAGCACGCACCATAGACTATTTCCTCTCGTCCGTCATTATTGAAATCGCCAAAAACGCAACTACCATTCGCCCAAGGCTTATCGCCTACCACAGGCGTCTTCCATATCAGCCTACCGTCAACCGTTTTCAGATATATATTTTCCTGCCTACCCACACCGGCACTAAACGATAATGCCCAATCGCCCTTACCCGTAATATCAACAAAATTCGGAAATACACTTACCGACCCGTTGAGTTTCTCATCGGTGAAATCATCACGCCAAAGAACCCGCCCGCTACTATCAAAACATAAAGCTGCCCCCGATGTGTGATGCTCGCCTACAATACCATCTTTCGTTGCAAGCTTAACCGCTGCTGACTTTCCATACTCACCAGTCAGCCCGAAATAATTCTCACCATCTATTTTGATGCCCACAACACGAAAATTTCGCAAACCGGTATCGAGCAACTCCGATATACTCATTCCTATTTCACCTTTCTGCTCGGGCTTGATGCTCTCAAACGGTGCATCGATTGGCGGATTTACTTCACTCATAATATCTTAAACTCCATTGGCTCGAGAATGATATTCCGTTCAACATCTTCACATATAATCTTTACTTCCTGTTTTAAATCGAAATCGGTATTGAGTAAAAAAATCTGATATGTGCTGAAATCATCTTCTTTCTGCGTATAAACCGCCCAGCGAACCTTATCGCGACAGATAACCTTTATAGTTGATTGCCCAAAATGATACTCGCACGCCTTCCTTATAATATTCGCATATATCGGATATAACCCCTCATCGCCCGGATACGACCAACTATTTATCAACAGCACGCTGCCTCGTCCAACCCTGTTAAACAAAACGAAAGGCCGACGCAAAACAGATTTATCATTTATATTATCAAGCCGCTTGTTATCCAGATTTTCACCTATCACCTGTGCACTCGTCAATTCAAGCTCTCCGTCATACAAACCGTCCGCTTCGAATCCCGCATATCGGCCATACTCCAAAAACGGTAGATCATAAGGGCAATCACCACGATTGATATACGCTAAATTGCGTAATAAATCACCCCTGCCTTTTATCCTCGTCCCGCAAAACTGCGATACATCGCCATCGTTGATAAATGTCCATCGTCCATCTCTGCGAATATTCGTTGCAAGATGAGCCAGCGAAATAATCACATTGCCCCCACCATTGACATAACCGACAAGCTTATCGTAATTCTCCTGCGTCATTGTATTCCAGCCGACGAATATCAACAAATCATACCTTCGCAACACATCGTCGTCAGCCTCGATATCAATCACATCATACTGACCAAACGGAATACAACCCGATAGGCTCATCTCGTCCTGCGCATATTCATATCGATTATCCCAACTGACATTCTTGTTTATTTCATATAAAATCTGCCACATACGTTCGGGCTCAGCACATCTGAAAGGCTCATTTTTATATTGCCCATAGACAAACCAACTTCGAAGCGGAGCAGGTAAAGAGTTGTTATCGACAAAGCCATCGAGATATCCCTTAACAAAAGCGACTTTCGCAATAGGCCCGTTATCAAATCTTTTATGACGCTTCGTAAACTCATAAAACTCTTTAAGCTCTTTCCTCAGCGTCTGGCAACTCGCATCATTAAATCGCTCGTCCATCTCAGTCCCGAACGAGCGTACAACATTTGTCGAACCTCTATCGTTATGAAACACTCCACCCTCGAATAAAATAATATCCGCACCAGCTATATATGCGTTGTACATCGCCAATCTATTACGCTTTTGTCGAAGCAAATCTTCCTGCCTTATCCCGCCGAAATAGCTCGCTGCAAAATACGCACCCCAACTATCCGTCTTTAACGAGCGATGCATCCCACGTTCAACCGAAATCATCACATCAAAACTATCGCCTGCAAAAAGCTCGACCATAAAATTATCAACCCCACCTTCTTTTTCTTCGCTACGCAGACGTCCGGAATTTATCGCCCAGATAGGAATCTCATCCGCCAAATCGCCGACCCGTTCGCGAATGA
>WFQY01000252.1 GCA_015486815.1 Phycisphaerae bacterium
AAATATAATCGCCCGGTGGAATTTGAATCGCTTATCGAGATAAACGGATTACGATTTTCTTTGGCGCATATATCTTGGCCTTGGTGCGATGAGCTAATAGCAGTCTATGGAAAATTTCAGAGCGCATTCTTCTACGACCCTGATTATTCGACGGAGATGTTTATCGATACGACGCCAGGCACGCCTGAGATATACCGAAAAGACGCTTTGACCAAATTATTTACCGTTGGTTATGACATCGAAGAAAATGTCATTTTCGGTAGCGATTGTCGAGCGGATGATTATAATGTCGATTGGACTGCCAAATGGATAAAAACTGATAGAGAGATTTTAAAAAAAATTGGCATAAGTGATGAAGTTATTGCAAACGTTCAAGGCAATAATCTTGTACGATTTGTTGAAGGTACTGGCAGGAAACAGAAAAAAGCATTAAAACCGGCAGAATAATTTCATTAGAGGAGAAAACACAATGGAACGAGTCAAGAAATTGCTAAAAGGCGAAAAACCGTTGACATGGGTTTTTTATGGCGACAGCATCACTCACGGTGCGGTTCATACTTTTGGTTGGCGTGATTATACCGAGCTATTCGCAGAGCGCGTGCGTTACGAACTTGGCAGAACGATGGACATAATTATCGATAGTGCGATAAGCGGCGACAATACGCGTGGGCTGATTGAGTCTTTCGATTGGCGGGTAGGACGGTTCAATCCCGATATCGTTTTTGTAATGATAGGGATGAACGATTGCAGCGAAAATAATCCGATAGGACTCGATGAGTTTGCCGGAAATCTCGAAAGACTTGCGGATATGATAACAAAAGCGGGGGCGATTTCCATAATGCAGACTACCTGCCCGATTATTCCGCATCATGCGCCCGACCGTGAGCCTTATTTTCCATCTTATATGGATGCGATAAGAAAGGTATCAGCTGACAAAAATCTGCCTCTTATCGACCATACAAAATATTGGCAGGAAAATTCCGAGAAGCTCTTCTATTGGATGAGTAATGCGTTTCACCCGAACGAAATGGGGCATCGAGCCTTTGCAAAATTGATTTTCCAATCGCTTGATATTTGGGATGTGGAGAATAGTTATACGTGTAAACTTATTATACCATAAGTAATGCAAGGAAAAACAAAATGAACACTCCAATCACAATAGGTAACGTGAATTATTTTCTCATTGACGACAGACTGCGAATTGTTCAATCTGGCGACACGGTACTCGATGTCTCGCTTAGCCCAACGTTTGACGGTAAGCTTGTCAAAATTACCAAATGGGAAAAAATCGGATATAATCACTTCGAAGCTTCTCTCGGCAAATATGGAAAAGCAATCGTATGTGAGAGATTCGATAAGCTTGCATTTTGGATAGAAACTCCTGTCAAACAATTTGACAACGTAACCTATCTTTCGGACGGTATCACATCAGGCCAACATTGGCGGACATTTGTTTCTGACGAATATGAGAAACTTTGGGACAAAAATGTTGATACGAATATTCCGCTGTCCTCCGCTTATGCGGTAAGCGCTTCGCCCGACGGTACTAGCGGTGGTGGAATCACCGATCCGGACGATATTCCCGTTCATTGGATATGGAATGTTCACGTACGTGCATTTGCCTTTAAGGGAATCGACCGTTGGTGTGGCGTATCAATTCCAGGACCTTGGGGCATCGGTGTTACTCGTTTGAATATGCACAAATCTCGATTTAATCTGCGGTTCGAAATTCTCCAAACGGGCTGCACCAATGGTAAGATGCCTGTGGTTTATTTTTGCCCTAATCTTACGGATGATCTCGCTATACTCGAGGAACATCGGGATATTTCGGAAAAGCTCGGGCTGATGGATCTCGAACCAAAGCAAACTCCCGATTGGCATCTCAACCCGTGGTATGGATATTACGACGAAATGCAGCGTCAGCTACACGAGAAACTTATCACCACCGAGTCATCGAATGTAATGGATTTGCTCGATAGGTGGGTGAGAAAAGTAAGGCTGTATTGTCAGCACGATAATTTTAACATTAATTTGGAGCAGGGTTGTTATAGACTTTATGGCGATTATAGGCCAGCTAAGGTAATGGGCGATGAAAAGCACGTACGCAAAGTTATCGATAATTGGCGTAAAGAAGGTATTCACGCTGGCCATTATATTCATCCGTTCATCGTCAATACCAAAGTGAAATTTTTCAAGGAACATCCGGAAGCTTTTTGCAAGCCTAAGAATCCCGATTTTCTTATGGACTATCCGCTCGAAACGTGGGACTCGGATAATCCCAAATTTGCTCCGATAGACTGGACACATCCGCTTGGTAGGGAATATATGCTTAACTGGGTCGAATATCTGCTTTCGGACGCTGACGGCTGTATGAATTATGACATACTGCGAAGCAATCATTGGCGAAGCCCCGACCCGCGAGAATATGAATTTTACGACCCCGACTGGGGTATCGGCGATATGATGACATATAAGGTGCAAAAACTCATCTACGAGCGTGCCAAAGCAGTCAAACCCGATTGTATGGTAACGAAACTTGCAGTTTTGGATTGTTATATGCAGCCGACGTATGATGCGATGCAAATTGCAGAAGATTGGACGCCAACAATGGAGCATTGGTATCGTCGCTCGCAGCTTGCAAGCATATTGCTGAAGAATACGTTGTTTTGGATTGATGCATGGTTCTGTACGCGGACAAAGTGGAATGAATATTTTATGTCGATGATGGCGTGTACGATTCCGGAGACCACAGGCGTTGATTATGCGCCCCATCCCTACTATCCGAGCTGGCGAAAATTAGAACAAAAGCACCATAATCGCAGGAAAGCAGGTATCCACGCCTATCTGAACGCACCGGTCGAACCGTCCGACGATTCACGGGTGATATGGAAGAATGGTCAGTTGCAGACGATATATCGTCTCAAGACTGAAGGTCCACTGGCTGGTTGGTTTGGTGCAATAGCGTTGAGTCCGAAGTGTTTGGTAAGCTATAATGAATATCAGGCGATGGTGGTTTCGAGCGAAAATCGTCTCGATTGGATTCCTTTGCCGCCGAAAGCAAAACTTGAAGGTGTAATGCGCGTTCTTCACAACGGTAAAGAAGAAAATTGCGAATACACATACGACAAAAATCAGCACAAAGTTCAGCTATATATTGAAGACAGTGGTGGTGAAGTTTTTTACTATCGTATAAAGTACAATCTAATCGCAAATAAAGAATAGCTGAACGACTCAACTAACAATTTTCAATCAAGAAAAAAATATGCGATAGTGGTATTATTCCGACGGTGGATTAAATTTACTCCGGAACAATGGAAATAAGAAATTAACGTCAATTGGCGGAATACATAGAATTTTAA
>WFQY01000253.1 GCA_015486815.1 Phycisphaerae bacterium
ATTATACACAAGCTGTCATTCCCGCGAAAGTCGAAGATGCCGTTGGTGCGGGAATCCATACTCTCACCGACCAAATGGATTCCGTCCGCCTCAGGCGGACTTCGCTCCGTGCGGAATGACGCGGTGGGAACAAATAATTTTTATGTCAAATCGGTCAGTTTATGGATAATCGTACGCTTAATCTTTCCGGCGATTACCTGTGTAAGTTTATCAAGATTGCTGAGATTAAATACCATAATCGGAACGTCCGCTTCCTGACAGATTTTGACAGCGGTCAGGTCGAGCACCGCTAATCTTTCATTTATATATTTATCGTAAGTGATTTTGTCATACCTTTTTGCTTTCGAATTTTTAATCGGGTCATCCGAATATACACCATCGACCTTAGTCGCCTTGAGTAGAGCGTCGGCACCAAGCTCAGCTGCACGAATCGCAGCACATGTATCGGTAGTTACAAACGGGCTTCCCGTCCCGCCCGCTAATATGACGATTTTTCCTTTATCGAGTGCCTTTCTCGCCAACTTTACATTATAAGCGGGAATAAAACTGCCCACGTTGAATGCGGAGAAAAGTTCAGCTGGCTGATTTATCGAGATTAGCGTTTCTACCATCGCCAATCCGTTTATCGTCGTTGCTATCATTCCCATCTGATGAGCAGCGAATTTACGGATATATTTGCTTTGTGCCAGATTTGCACCGCGAAGGATATTGCCACCACCTATGACGAGGGCTATTTGCAGTCCCGCTTTGGATATTCGAGATAATTTTTGTGCCAGTGTTTGCAGGTGCTCTTCGCTTACGCCCGTCGTTCCGAGGCTTTCGCCTGTAATTTTCAAAACAATCCGCCTGACTTTAGGATGTTTACCATCGTCAGATTTTTTTGCGGATTTCTTTCGTTTCATAATTCAAATTTCCCGACGAGCTGCTCGGAATTTACGCTTGTCCTCCGACTTCATATCGAAGATAAGCCTTTACCTTTATCGGCTGACCGACAGCTTTCGAGCATTCTTCTATTACCTGCTTGACGGTCTTTTTGTCTTCTTTCACAAAAGGCTGTTCGAGCAAAACTCGCTCGTTAAACCATTTGTTAAGTTTGCCCTGCATAATCTTTTCGATGATATTTTCGGGCTTGCCTTTTGCCTGTTCTTCCGTCTGTTTTTTGATGATTTCTTTTTCCGTCTCGACTACGTCAGCAGGCATATCTTCTCTGCTAAGAGCCATCGGATTAATAGCTGTTATGTGCATACACAAATCACGTGCAAGCTCTTTTACCTGTTCACTATCCGCAGCGGAATCTTCGCACTCAAGTTGAACGATGCTTGCTACCTGTCCGTTATGGTGCTCATAAGTGCCAAACATTCCGCCTTCAAGCCGCTGAAATCTGACGATTTGCATATTCTCTCGAATCTTGTTTATGACATCGTTTATAATGTCCTTGATGGTTTTTGAGCTATCGGAATGAAGAGGCTGTTCCATTAACGCTTCGGTTGTTTCGGGCAGTGTTTCGATATTCGCCAAGTGTTCCGCGATAGTCTTGCACATCCGGATAAAATCATCGGTATTAGCTACCGGTGCGGTTTCGCATCGTATTTCCACAATTACGCCCTTTTTGCCACAGCTACTGATGGCTGTTGCTACTCTGCCTTCTGCGGTTTCTCTGCCAGCTTTTTTCTCCGCTGCCAATGCGCCCGATTTTCTCAAAATTTCCTCTGCCTTTTCAATATCGCCGTCAGCTTCCGTCAGTGCCTTTTTGCATTCCATCATAGGCAGCTGAGTGCGCTCGCGTAACTCTTTGACCATACTTGCTGTAATCTGTCCCATCTCTTATATTATCTCCTTACTCTGTCATTACTTCGATTTAACTATGTTAAATTTATGTGTCCGATGAGGGAGCAGGCTCAACTGTATTCGCATCTGTTTGCGTGGTTTGCTCAGATGATGCGTCCTGTTGTTGATTTTGCTGCTGTTGTTCTTCGGTTTTTACTGCAGCCTGCTTTGCTTCAACCTGCTGTGGTGGTTTACGTCTTGGTTTTCTCTTCTTTGCTTCGCGAAGGTCTTGAGGTTTAGCGTCTTCGGTCTCCGAAGCCGGTGCAGGCTGTTCTTCCGGTCTGAGGTTTACACCTTCTATCACCGCATCAGCAAGCTCACGCAAAACGATATCTATTGCCCGCATCGAATCGTCATTTCCGGGAATAGGAATATCCGTCAGATCCGGATCAGCGTCCGTATCGATAAGCGAGATAGTAGGAATGTCGAGTTTTTTCGCTTCCCGAAGGGCGATATGTTCATATCGCGGGTCAACAATAACCATAACAGCGGGCATCGTTTCCATTCTACGGATACCTTCGAGATTACGTTTTATCTTTTTCTTTTCCCGCTGAATGGTAGCTATCATCTTTTTACTGTAATTCGCCAATTCTCCGCTTTCTTCGATACGTTCGAGTTCTTCGAGTCTCGCCAGCCTTGAACGTATCGTCCTGAAATTAGTAAGCGTACCACCAAGCCAGCGCTCCGAAACGTAGTGCATATTCGCACGTTTCGCATGATTTTCTATTGCATGCTTAGCTTGACGTTTGGTACCGACGAACAATACATCGCCGCCGTCCGCAACTATCTTTGTAAGAAATTTCTTCGCGCGAAGCAGACCTTTGAGCGTTTCTTTGATATCGATGATATGAATCATATTTCGCTTACCGAAGATATATGGTTTCATCTTCGGATTCCATCTGCTTGCACGGTGTCCGAAATGGATACCAGCAGCCAACAGCTCTTTCAATAATTCAGAAGCCAAGCGTATTCTCCTTCTCTTACAAAAATATCTTATTTCTGTTTGTTAAATTACCACAGGAAACTGATAAAGCCATAAGAGTACACATATTAATAC
>WFQY01000254.1 GCA_015486815.1 Phycisphaerae bacterium
CGTTTGTCCTATGAGAAAGTACCATATCAGGCTGATATTCCCTGATAATCTCCACTACTTTTTTGCGATTTTCGAGAGAAGCTGTCAACCCGCCGTCGGGAATGTCCACAATCTGATATTCATCGATGCCCGCTATTTTTGCAGATGCTTGTGCCTCTTGGTATCTTCGCTTCGCTAATTCTTTCGGACTCATCTTGAAATGTCCGGCATCGCCATTTGTCATCGATACGAATTTGACCCTATGGCCAGCTGATATTAATTTGATAGCAGTTCCGCCAAACATCAAATCAGGGTCGTCGGGATGTGCCCCGAATACCAAAAATTTTTTAGTTTCCGCCATTTTACACCCTTTCTCCGATAACGTCTGCAATCAAGATAATAGCGCAAAAGAAAAGCGGGTGATGGGATTCGAACCCACGACATTCACGTTGGCAACGTGACGCTCTACCACTGAGCTACACCCGCATTACAGGTATTATTTTATATCGACCAAAAGGAATTTTGCAAGGAAAAATTCTATTAAAATTAAATTGTAGTACTTCTCACCTTTGGAGCATTATTTCTACCCTTTTTCAATACCGCTATTACCTCGATAAGCACATAGCAAGCTAATATTACCAAAATGACAGAGACAGCCAGCAGTAAATATTGGCCTGTGCGAAAGTATTTTATTATCTGTAAGCCAAGAGCGGTAAGCGTAGTAGCGAGCATAAATATCCCCGGAATCAAAGCCAGCCAATACGGTTTATTTTTCGATAAAAGCCAACAAGCGGTTACAAACAGAGCTAACGTTGCGACGAGTTGATTCGAAGCACCAAACGTCGGCCAAATTGCCCGCCATCTGCCACCCCACGCAAGAAAACCCGCTAAGATAATAACTATCGCTGTCGAAAACCATCTGTTCTTTATCGCGGTCAATTCCTCAAAAATATATCGGGTAATTCTGGTAGCTGTATCAAGCGTCGTCAGGATAAACGCATTGAGAATCACCACCCCTATCATCGTTCCGTATTTACCGAGAATCGGAGCGGATAATACGCCAAAACCCTTGCTGAAAGCAGCTATGGGTCCGCCGGTGTTCATTATATGCTTGAACGCTCCGAAATTTTTCAAGCCGGCAGCTACGCAAATCAAAGCGAGCGTCGCTAATGCCCCTTCCAAAACCATCGCACCATAGCCTATCCTTCTCGCATATCGTTGATTCGGAAGCTGCTTTGATGTTGTTCCCGAAGCGATAAGCGAATGAAATCCCGAAAGCGCACCGCACGCAACGGTAACAAAGAGCATAGGCCAAAGATATGCTTTAGCTGCACTGCCTGCGACATACGACGGGGCATTCATTGCAGGATGCGTTATGAATACGCCAAGATAGCCTGCTGATATGCCCAAAAATAATAGATAAGCACTGAGGTAATCTCGCGGCTGAAGTAGGATATTTACAGGCGTAATCGAAGCGATGAATGCATAGACGAGCAGGACGATAAGCCAAGTGTTAAGCGAACCGCCTATAAGGTCGGGCGAGACATACGTACCCAAAACTATAAGCCCCGCCAATAGTCCCAAGCCTATTATCGTCGCACCTACTTGTGAAAATTTTATTCGATAGACCAAAACGCCAACGAGAATTGCCACCGGTATCAAGCCAAGCGAAGGAAAAACTATCCGTGTATCGGTAACAATTGTTTTGCTGCACAGATATGCAAAGACAGCTACCACCAAAATCAATGCGAAAAAGACGAATAGCGAAAACAGCCACCTCGCACGTTTTGAGATTACGTCTTCGGAGATGTCAGCTATCGAACGTCCCTTGCTTTTGATGGAAATGACAAGGGCGGAAAAGTCATGAAGCCCCCCTATCAACACGCTGCCGAGGACGACCCATAACAGCACAGGTGACCAGCCCCATATACTGACAGCGATGACAGGCCCGACGATAGGAGCGGCGCCGGCGATGCTGGAAAAATGATGTCCGAAAAGTATAAGCCAATTTTTAGCGGGGATATAATCGACGCCATCCGATTCGGTATAAGCGGGAGTCTTCTCATCGGGATTGACCCCGAGAATTTTTTCTATCCAGCGAGAATAGACCAACATTCCAAATGCAAAACCAACAAACGCAATCAAGCTGACAACAATAGCGTTCATTACCAAGCCTCCGGATATAGTGTAGATTTATAAGTCTTTAGCTATTAGTCTGTAGCTATTAGCCAAAGGTAAAAGCTGTTAGCTATTAGTCCGTAGCTGTTAGC
>WFQY01000255.1 GCA_015486815.1 Phycisphaerae bacterium
GGTATTATGCTGCGTATGTCTGGTAATAAAATGTAAACTGCAAGAGAATGAATTCTATGACATTTATTGACGTTCACGTACACGTTTATCGGGCAGATTGTCCGCCGGCGGATGGTTTTTCTAACACTCAATTCGCAACGCTGGAACAGGTTCTGAAACAATACGACGAACTTAGTATTGAAAATGGACTGCTGTTGCCTTTGACTAATCCTGAAAGTTGTCTGCCGCAATCTAACGAAGAAATTCTCGATTTTTGTGAGCAATCAGGTGGTCGGTTATTTCCATTTTGCAATGTCGATCCCCGTGCAATGAGGAATTATCCTGACGCACCATTAAATATTTGGCTGGAACATTATCGCAATCGCGGATGCAAGGGTATTGGCGAGGTTTGTGCCAATTTAGCGTTTTTAGATGATCGCGTGCAAAATTTGTTTAAGCATGCCCAAAATGTTGGGTTGCCTCTGACTTTTCATCTCGCACCTGCCATAGGAAAATGTTACGGTTTATACGATGATGCCGGCTTGCCTCAACTTCAGCAGAGTCTCGCCCGCTTTCCCGATTTGAAGTTTCTGGGCCATTCACAGGGGTTCTGGGCGGAAATAGTTAAGCTGGACAAGCCTGGCGACAGATTCACCGTTACCCAATATCCTGTCAAAGAAGAAGGTGTCGTCCCGAAACTGCTGCGTGAATATCCGAATCTGTATGGCGATTTATCTGCCAGCGGATATTATGCGCTTGTGCGGGATAAAGATTATGCGGCAAAGTTTCTAACGGAATTTCAGGATAAGATAATGTTCGGAACGGATATTTGTTATCCAAATTATCCAAGCGCCAACCTTCTTGTGGAATTGCTTATCGATATGCGTGATTCGGGAAAAATTTCCGAAACAGTATTTAATAAAGTAGCAAGAGAAAATACTATAAAAGTGTTCGACCTGGAAACGGACTAAATGGATTCTCTATATCAATACGAAAAACGTCGTGATTTTGTGTTCAATATAACACGATTAAGTTTGTGGTATGCACATTATCATACAAAGCATGGAGAATCGTTTGGCGAGATTTTAAATTGCCGGACTCCGATCTACCGTCTGACAACGCTCTGGGACGGAGTTCATCATCCCGCCAATCCGGACTTTCCAACAGACGAACCGGAATGGAACAAATTGGTTGACTCACTGTTACAACTTTACCGGAAGACCAAATCTGATGTGGCACGTTTCGAGGAAGATGGATTTAACTTGCTACGACCTCACATCGAGGGCAGGATAGAGAAGGATATTTCCGATTGGCCGTGGATACCGTGCGGTTATGTACCCTATAAACTACCGGACGAACAGGTTTTTGGTATTTTCGCTTATGAAATGAAATCTCCTCGTCAGGAACTCATATCATTTCATATAGCAAACAGCTGTATTCCCCAATCACCGTTCAAGGACATGCTCGCACGATCGGGAGAACTATTAGCAATGATCAGGGATATCAGAAGTAAGGTTCCTTCTGCTGCTATGATAGGATGCAGCAGCTGGCTTAATTCGTTTCCACCGTTTCTGCAATTATTCCCTGCTTCATATTCCGGTGATGACCTCACAGTGGGTAATGTAAGTTACGGGTTTAGCTGGTGGGGACAATTTATGTCACGAGACGGAAGTTTTCACGAGAAGCATGGTAACCGGATGCGTCAGACCGGCACCTTTCCATTTCTGTGTCGAGGCGGAAAATGTTCGATAACCGAGTTAGAGACTTATTTACTTGATACTTTCAATATAGCAAAGGACTAAAGATGCAGAGAAGCAAACAGACGCTCGATGAATTTACCTGGCCTGAAGTTTATGAAAAAATTTCACGTACGGAAACGGTATTCTTTCCGACAGGCCCACAGGAATGTCACGGGAAATATCTGCCAATGGGAACAGACATGTATGTAGCCCATGCTGTTGGACTGCTGGCTGCCGCTGAGCGTGAAGCAGTGGTCTTGCATCCGTTGGCGTACAGTTTCACCGGTGCTACAAGCGGCTTCCGTGGTTCGGTATCGATACCGATGACACTTCACACTGAGATTCTCAAAGCAGTCATCCGCGATTTGTGGCGACAGAATTTCCGTTCGATAATGGTTCTCAGCATCCATGCCCCCAACGATTTTACAATGCTTACCACTATTCGTGAGCTATTTGAATATGAGGAAATCGTAGCTTCGTATTTTAATCCGTACAAATATATTGATGAAAAGGAATACGATTACGACTCAGTCCAAAAAGAAGCTGTCATGTGCTATGCCTCGATGGAGGTACTCGGTTTGCATGATTTCATTCCTGAAAATCCCGAGACAATTCCTTATGAAAAGTCGAGACCCTGGAAGCCCGAAGAGCGTGTACCTTACGCCGGATATTATTTTATGGATGTTACACAGCATCAGCCGGGCAGGCCAGTCAGTCTTGAAATCGGAAGAAAGATGTTGAAAGATGCTGCTATTGAACTCAATCGTCAGGCAGAAGAACTTCAGAAATATACACGATTTATCAAAAATGGAGGAAATCCACCCTTTTCAGTCAACATATAAGGAGTATTAAAGATGAACCCCCCTAACAAATCAGCTTTCACTTTAATTGAGCTTTTGGTCGTAGTCGCGATCATCGCTGTTCTGGTTGCAATATTGCTTCCTGCGCTGAGTTCGGCGCGGGAATCTGCGAGGCGGATTGTATGTGCTACGCACCTGAGACAGATCGGGATGGGAATAAGATACTATGCGGAAGATAATAGTGATTCTCTGCCCGGTCCGTGCTATACCGAAGCGGGAGGTGCTTATTATCCGCCTTCCCATCAATACTCTCTGGAGGGGGCTTTGGTCTTTGTCAGTAAGGTTTTACCAAAAGGCAGCGAGTTATTTTCTTGTCCTTCGGTACCAGACCCAAAAATAAATTCCAATGGTGATGCATATTCAAATAACACCAGTCGATGGAAAGCTGAGGGTGGAGTGGTTCCAGATGCTCCCAAAGGAATTTATGAATTTTCAGAATATGAAGATGCGTATAATCAACACTATCTTATACTCCCTTTTGGAAGTTATGCACATTCCTCCATACCCCATCTTAACCCAAGGCGTATGGGTGATATTGAAAGCGGATTTTCCGTAGGGCCCGATAGAATCTGGCTGGTCAGAGATTCCAATCTTTGGCATAGAGGCAGACAATCCGATGATATGGTCGATTGGCATGGTTATGTCTTCGCCAAGGGTAATATGAGGAATTGGCTTTGCGCCGACGGGCATGTAGAAGCAGGTGGTGCATGGTGGTATGA
>WFQY01000256.1 GCA_015486815.1 Phycisphaerae bacterium
GAGTAAAGCGAGAGAGTCAGCGAGAGGGGCAGCTTGTCTGAATAATGTCCGACAGATAGCGACCGCCAATTTCCTCTATGGCAACGACTATAACGATACTTGGCCTGGCAGTTTGTCGTGGAATAATGACAGATAGAATAGCTGGGGTGCGTGGGTTCCTAATTGGCCTGCACAGCATCCGTGGTTCGATGTAACGAGAGGAACGCTTTGGCCTTATCTGAAAGACAAAAGTTTATATCTCTGTCCGAGCGACATTTGGCGGGCGAATGGTCAAAAGCGCAATCTTAGCTATTCGGTAAACACGAAAATATACGATTCGCGAGTAGCAAAACACGGTGGACCGGGAAATATTGCTTTTCCGATGCCAGGCCGGTTTACACGTCAGCCTGCGATGCTTATCGTCTTTGTCGATGAGGGCAATCCGAATGACGGTTTGTTCGTGCCGATAGAAAGCAAGTATGGCAATCCTGCGACATCGCTCGATGCGCCGAAGTGGTTTCATTCGGGCAATGCGTCGTTTGGCTTCGGCGATGGCCACGCCGAGATGAGGCGCGAAGATGATTTGCAAGTTGTCGGCTGGGATTCCGATCACTGGCAGCCTATGCCTATCTGGCTGCCTATCGAATAAAGAATTAACCAAAGAATAACGGAGACGATTTATGCGCAGATTTTCTGTATATTGTTTAGCGTTTTGGGCTTGTATATTCATTTCTTCATATCCCCTCTCAGCTGATGTCAAGATTGACCAGAAAAAATTAGCGGAAAAAGCAAAAGCTCTGCGAAAACTCGAAGGGCAGCTAACACAGGCGGGTAAATTCGACAGCTATGCTGATATGCGAGTTAAGCTTATCTTTCGTTTTCTCGATTATCTCAATCACGATATTGTCAATCATCGTGAGCCTTTAACGAATTATGAAGCTCGCGATTTGAATAGAATGATAGATGCGGAAACTCAGCGAGTTAAGGATATCCTTGCGGGCAGATGTCAGCCTGTTGTTTCACCTCGCAGAGTAACCGACGATGTGCCTGTGATTGTCGGCTCACATTTGGAACAGAAGGTAAAATATCCCGACGGTAAAATTGAAAAGCGTCCGGTGTTTCTCTTCGGTTTCGGACACTTCGGAAAGGTGCAGCAGGATATTGAATTTCTCGCTGGCTTGGGTTGCAATTTTTGTCAGGTCGAGCTTGGTCCTTATCACGTCTGGAAGGGAAAGAATAAATGGAATAGCGAAGTTATAAATAGATATGCACAGTTTATCAAACGTGCGGATAAAGCGGGAGTATTGGTCGATTTATTACTCTCGCCTCATTATTTCCCTAAATGGCAGTATAAGGAACATCCCGATTGGCTTGCCCATAGCGGTGGATTCAATAAGTTTTCGCTTAATAGGCCTGGTTTGAGAAAATTCCTCAAAGAGACATTTCAGCGGGAAATCAAAGAGCTTTCCGTCTCGAAGAATTTTCGGACGGTATGCGTGATGAATGAGCCTGTGTTTTTCAACGGCTGGGGCGATCCGGATACGCGTCGATTGTGGGAAAAGTATCTGCAAAACAAATACGGGTCTATCGACGAATTAAACGAGCGTTGGGAGACTGATTATAAAGGCTGGGGTAATGTGCCTGATTATAAAACGACGCCTTACGTTCCTTTTAAACCCGAGCCCGCATTGTATGACTGGATGAAGTTTAATGATATGCGTTTTGCTAATTTTATCAAGTGGATCAGCGATTGTGTTCATCAGACAAAGACGAATAAACTTACTCACGCGAAAGAAATGGGGCGTGAATTTACCCAGTACGACGTTATGCAGGGTGCGAATGTATATCTTATTTCGAGAGCAACGGATATGGCGGGTAATGATTGGGGGTGTATAGTATCGGAAAACGATATGGCTGTTGATATGCAATTTGCGTTGGGATATTCGATAATGCATTTGGCAACGGAAAGACCTATCGTCAATACGGAAAATCATCTTATAAGGGGCGGCACGTCGGATTATCCGCAAAATATTGTACGAGCATCGTTTTGGTTGCAAGCGATATATGGGCTTGATGCGTCAGCTGCCTGGTCGTGGGAAAAGTGGGATAAGCCCAAAGGCGATTGGACACTTGGCATGTGGCTATATCGTCCGCAAGCGACCGAAGAATATGTGCGAACGGGAATGGATATTATGCGCCTGATGCCTGATATACTTGCGCTGCGAAATGCTCCTTGCAGAGTTGCGATTTTACATTCGCGGACAAGTGCGCTCAGAAATCCGAAATACGGAAAATACATCAAACGCACATATTCGGTTTTGCAAGAGATGGGAATAAGAGCGGACGCCATCACCGAGCAGATGATTACAAATCACGAATTGATGAAGAAGCTGCCCGATTTGAAGGTGCTGATACTCGCAGGCACGACTTATCTGCCTGACGATGTTTACAATAACATAAGGATATTGGCAGCTAATACGGGCGTAGGTCTTAAAATTGTTGGCGTCGGACGGAATATCGGAAAGTTTAATGAGTTCGCTCAAAAGCGAGAAGTCGAAATTGCAAACGATACAGCTATCATATACAGACAGATAAAATTCGGCTCAAGAGATGATTTGTGGAAGAGACTTGATATTGCACTGCGCAATTTCGGAATAACGAGAAAATTTGTCCTTATCGATGAATCTGACAATCAGCCCGTCCGTGGCGTGTTTTATCGCACCGCTATCAAGAATGGAAAAGTGATTGCTACAATTGTAAATCTAACGAATAAATCAATCGTCTGCCATTGGACGGACTCATCCGGAAAAAAGTTAGCCTTTACGGATAAGTTATCACTTAGAAATCAATCCGCAAAAATCAGGCTCAACATCAAGCCGTTAGATGTATTCTTCGGCGGAATAAAATAAAATACTCAAACTGACCGATTTTGTACAAAATCATTTGTTCCCAGGGCGTCATTTACCGAAGGCATCCCGTTGGGACCGCACGGAACGAAGTGGAGATGCGGAATCCACTTGGTCGGTGAGAGTATGGATTCCCGCACCAACGGCATCTTCGACTTTCGCGGGAATGACAGCTTGTGTATAATTATTGGTAAATAAAGAGTTACGTAAAAACAGTATTTAGAATCGGTCAGTTTGAGTAAAATAATATATTCATCATTTCCCGTTACCATTTCGCGTTATCATTTCCCCACGTCAAAATGTTGATGTTATTGTTGATAGTCGGTGGATAAATGTTGACAACTGCGTAAAAAATAGAACAGGCAGACTTCTAAGCCTGCCTGAACCTGAAAAAACACAATTCACTAAGCTCAGCGTTGCCTTACATTGAAGAGATGAATCTATGCGATAAGCAGTGATGGTTCGCGTCTCTCACGCTCAATTTCCTGCTGTTGAAATTCCTCAGCCGGTTCTGCAAATTGTTTTTCGAAATCTTCCCAGACGGCACGAAGATTATCGAAATACTGCTGAAGCTCCGCTTCACTGAATTCGCCCAGGAACTCCGCCCGAGCTGAACGATTAAGACTACTTATCTGTTCGATTAACTGTTGCTTTGATGATGTGGACATTGTTTCTTCCATCCATTGTAGATTATCAAATAGTAGCAGATTAACAACCGCACAATAGACATCGGCTAAAATTAAAATTTCTCTTTAGTGTTGTTCCGGATTTTTTTTGATTACTTTTACACGTCCGATAGTATATGATTTATTAGTGTTTTTTGGGGAGATAGCAAAGATGCCACATAAAAAAAATATTCTCGAGACAATAGGTAATAC
>WFQY01000257.1 GCA_015486815.1 Phycisphaerae bacterium
TTCTTGTCAGCCAATATTTTGAATTGCTCAAATGCCTTTTCCACCTGCTCATCAGTCAGATTAGTATATCCCAGATGAGAAAGCCTCTCGCGAAACGCATGACGGCCACTATGCTTACCAAGCACGAGTTTGCTTTCCGGAATACCGACATCCTGAGGCTTCATTATTTCGTAAGTACTCGCTTCTGCCAACACGCCGTGCTGATGTATGCCAGCTTCGTGGGCAAAGGCATTTTCTCCGACGATAGCTTTGTTCCGCTGAACAGAAATGCCCGTCAACGTCGAAACCAATCGCGAAACAGGAAACAATCTTTTCGTATTGATATTGGTCTTCAAGCCGTAATGGTCATTACGCACCTTAAGAGCCATCACAATCTCTTCGAGCGAACAGTTCCCCGCACGTTCACCAAGACCGTTTATCGTACACTCTACTTGCCTGGCACCTGCCTTGACAGCTGCCAGCGAATTAGCAACCGCCAATCCGAGATCGTTATGACAGTGAACGCTTATAACCGCATCGTTGATATTCGGAACTTTTTCTTTCAGCATCGATATTATCCACGAAAAGTGATCCGGCACCGCATAGCCTACCGTATCGGGAATGTTCACCGTCGAAGCGCCTGCCTCTATGACAGCGGAAACGACCTCTGCCAAAAATTCCGGCTCGGTTCGCGACGCATCTTCCGGACTGAACTCCACATCATCGACCAGACTGCGCGCAAATTTCGTAAGCTCGACGGACATTTTCAGAATTTCTTCACGAGCGCGTTTAAGCTTATATTTCATATGTATTTCGCTCGTCGCACAAAACAGATGGATACGCGGATGGACAGCGTCTTTGAGTGCATCAGCAGCTGCCTGCACATCTTTTTCTATCGAACGCGCCAAACCAGCAACAGTACAATCCTTTATAATACCCGAAACCGCCTGCACCGCTTCGAAATCGCCAGGCGATGCAATAGGAAAGCCCGCCTCAATTATATCGACATTAAGCTCTTCGAGCGCCTTCGCTATCTCTATCTTTTCTTGCGTATTGAGAGAAGCCCCTGGCGATTGCTCGCCATCACGAAGGGTAGTATCAAAAATCTTTACTATTTCCTGCTGTTCTTTATTAGATGACATTTTTCTGTTCTCCGAATTAAAAGTGTGAAACATAAAAAAAGCCCTACGATTTTACTCGTAGGGCTGACAATTAACAAGCCAGATTTATTTCATCGCCCTACGAAAAGCGCAACAATAGCAATAGAGCTAACAATAGCTCATAAGCGACATTTGCGTTTTTCGAGGCGACATTAAACATTTATAAATTTTCTCCAACTTTCCTAATTATTACATCGACACATCAACAAGTCAACTATAAAAATTTTATGTATTGAAATTTACATTCGTATCTGTTTGTTGCTGTTGCGGTTCGGTATTTATCTGCTGCTCTGAAGATTGATATTCCGAAGATGGCTGAGACTGAGAAGCTTGTTGCGATTCAACCTCGCCTTGAACTGGCTGAGATGTTTCGCCAACCTGCTCAGCTTGGGGATTTTCAAGTTTTAGTTTCATAACTCTGCCAGCTTTGAATCTTACCGCACGTCGGGCGGGAACGGGTACTTTTTCGAGGGTCTTCGGATTTTGCGCAATTCGCGGGGCACGGAGCTTGCACTCAAAAACTCCGAAATCTCTAAATTCCAGACGGTTACCCTTAGCAAGCTCATCAATAATCATATCCAGAAATTTCTGTACGACACGCCTTACCTGTACTCTTTTGATGCGAGAACGAGGTCTGGAACTGTTAAGCTCATCTGCTATACGATCGACCAATTCCTTTTTCGTTATGGTACCCATTCTCTTTTTACCCCTGTAATAAAAAATGACTAATTACTTTTACGTAAGATAAGTTTTCCGAATCGATTATATCTGAAAACAATGATAACACAAGCATTTAAGCTATTCAAGGTTTTTTTAACCTTAAAATACCTGTAATCTGACTCCGGTCATATTTCGCTTAACATTGCCAAATCACTGCGGAGCAGGCGGAACTGAAATTGCCTGCGATTCGAAAGGCCTACCACCGGTTTCCAGACGTGTAACCTTCACGCCAGGTGGAATAAGAAATAGATAACCTATTCGTCCGCCTCGACTTGATTGAATGTCAGAAAAGCCAATTTTGCTGAACGGCCTAAGTCTGCCTTCTATCTGACCAAATTCAGGTTGATAAACCAACTCGCCCGTCATAGAACCATCGCTTCTTTTAACTATAATATATTTACCAACTGCAAAATAATTATTACCGCTATCATCGACAACATAAACCTGAGCAATTCTTTGCACCGCGCCGAAAATAGGACGAAGCAAACTGCTTGCAGCGGGAGTAAACCAACCCTCGACACGCAAAAGCCTCTTACCCGATGGTACCTCTATACCGGACGGATGTCCCACCGCATTTGCGATGTCAGACGGAAGATTATCAATATAACCGGTGGTCTGCGGATCGATTTTTATCGGCGCACGCCAACCTTTACGCACAACTTCCCCCGTACGCGGGCCAACTGGCTGCTGAGCCTGTACTACAGGTTCTTTTTCAACGACTTCCGATATCTTAGGCACCGCTGAACGCGCCCATCGCTTGAATTCGACAAACCAAGGCGTAAAATCTTCGGGCAATTCAAACACCACATTTACATCCACCGGACCATCCACTCTTGCCCGCGAAACAAAACCGTAATTTCTATATCTTACCGGTGCCTCATCATTATCCTTTGGCAAAGGTAACGGAACTTTTATGCGCATATAGTTATACTTAGCGGGAATATCTTCATCCTGCATACCTATCAGATAATAATCATAAGTCTTTTTACGGTTAAGCCCCCTAAATCCGACAACTCTAATCTGACCCCAGCTAAACCGAAGATAACCATCACCATCAGCTGCTTTCGGATCAATCTCTATCTGCATCGCCAGAAAATAATGATTACCCTGTGGCTGATATTTACCGATTACTTCTATCTTTCCTCTTCTATCCCATCGATATCGTCGCGGTGTGGGATATTTCTTAATCAATAAAGCCCTCTCAAACCGCCACGCCTTTACAATCTTAAGCGCCCCTGGCATAGCGGTATGTTTTGACTCCCGCTGAAATGCAATTCGCTGAGCACAAACCTCACCGGGCCAATCGGGATAAGGCAGAGCAAAAGATTGCGAAGAGCGAAGCGAACCGTCGCTTAACATCGCAAGCATACCAGCGGCAAAATCGTCAGCATAAGGAAATATACTATTTTGCTGAAGCTCTCCCGGCTTATCGGTACTATACGTAAATCGATTGAAAAACATCAATTGCTCATCGAAAGGCAGCATCTGGAATGCAATACTTCCCATACCGACAATCATCAAAGAAGTCGGAATACTAATAAGTCCCGCAATTATCCTGTCAGGCCACGCATACGTTACAATATTGCCTCGAATAAAATTATCCGTAATAGTTCGAAGCACCACAAGCGTAACAAAAAACAAACCCGCCAACATACAAGCATCGCCATAATCGGGAACATGCGAAAGAAGATACTGCTGAGACAACGGCGCATAATAATTTACCGCTATCGCAGCGGAAACCATCGTAAGCACTGCCATTATTATCGCACTGAACGTACCCTGAATTGCCTGAAAAAATGCAATTCCCAAAAATAGTAATAGAGTGATAATAATAAAAATCACACCCGTTCCTCCAAAATAATTGTCTATTTTTTCTGTGCTTCCTTCGTTACTCGCACAATTTCCTGAATGCTTGTAACGCCTTCGATAACTTTTTCGAGCGCCACTCTCTCCCACGGAATAAACCTGCTCTGCTTGACAGCTATCTTGATTTTATTCCCATCGCCTGTCATTATAGCTTTACGCAGATTATCATCGACAACTATCATCTCGAAGATACCCGTTCTGCCCAAATATCCCGTACCCTGACAGGTCGGACAGATAATCGGATTTCCCTTCTTATCGACGAGCTGAGTCGGCGGTCTATAAAAAGTAACATTCGCCTTTGCTGAAAGATTAAGCTTACGAAGCATATCCGGATTGGGTTTATACGCTTCTTTGCAAGCGGGGCACAATTTCCGTACAAGCCGTTGAAATGTAACCGCTAATAAAATCTCACCAGCCAAATCCGCTGAATTTATCCACCTGATGATTCTGCTCAAAGCTGACATCGCGTTCGAAGCCCGAAGGGTGGCAAATATCTTTTTGTTCTTGTCAGCGATTATTTGGCTCATCATAACCGCTGTCTCCGGATCAGGACACGGATCAACGAGAATCACGTCGGGCTCTCTTCGCGAAACCGAACGAAGAAGCTTTTCAAAACTCTCATCAGTGCCTTCCTGATAAATATTTTGTGTTATATTGTCGAGTGTCATCAAGGGTTGCTGTTCGACCGAATGAATGTTTTGCGTGAAGGCATCAATACTCCGAGCCACCGCATACAAAGTAGTGCTTATACCAGACTTTGGCATCCCCGAAAAAATAACAAGACCTTTGGGAACATCGAGCAGCTTCTGAAAATACTGAAGCTGAGATTTCGTCAGCCCTATATCATTGATTGTAAATCGTGCCTCTTCCGCACGAACATTCATAAGAACACTTTCGCCTGTAGTGCTGCCTTTGGTCTCTATATCAATTTCAACTTTCCTATCAACATCTATCTGTTGAGCGATAAGGGTAGCTGACTGAGGCAGCCTATGCTCCTTTACATCCATCCCAGCAACCGATTTGATATAATCGATTACCGACCTTGCAGCATGCTTTTCTATCTTGGTGTATTCTCCCGGCACACCATCAATTCGAAAGATAACCCGATACGCTTCACCAGCAGGAATAATCTCTATTTCTCCAGCTCGTCGCCAAAGAGCGTCGAAAAGCATGTCCTGGACTATCTGATATATCTTTTGCTCTTCTGGCTCTTCCGGTATCGGAGGTTCCCTGCCCATCGTATTCGCTAACCTTACTTTTTCCTCTATCTGAAAACTCGCCGTCTTCTCCCCTCTGATAGCTGCCATCATATTTTCCAATCGCAATATCTTATCCTCTTGTTCCACAAGAGAATCGCGGTAAATTGCATAGACCAGCATAGTACCGAAACTTAAAAGCAAAAAGAATATCAGACCGAGTGCATACATCGGCATTGTAATCCAGAAGAACCATCCCAAAGTAGCTCCGGATATTAGAACGAGCCCCCAGAGAAACTGATTCAGACTCATAGCTTTGGCATCTCGCGAACACCACGATGCAGGCAATGCCCAGAGAAACACAAAAATCAACATAACAATCATCTTTGCCAGCGAGAAAAATCCCGCATCAACCGGAATCCCTGGCAGCTTATCCACCGACGCCTGCGCTAATATCAACATACTCATCATAATATACTCCGATATACTCCGTTTGTATCAATTCCCACTATTATGCTAATATTCCACCTCTCGATGTATTAATACCCTTCAGCCTCATCTTGAGTTCTTCCGGATTGGGCGCCACCTCGTATGCTATGTCAACTTCTATCCATTCTTTCTGTACCATCTGATACAAAGCTTCGGTAAAGTCCTGCATACCATCACCATAGCTTCCCTTTATTACATCTATTATCTCCGCTTCCCGCTGTTCCTCAATCAATTTTCTTATGGACGGATTATTTATCATAATTTCGACAGCGGGAACCCTATCAACTCCATCGAGAATACTCGGCAGTAGCTTTTGTGTAACAATAGCACGAAGATTGTGTACGAGCGATTGACGTATAAGATTGCGCTCTTCAGCGGGAAACATATCCAAGAGTCTGGTTATCGTCTGTGAAGTCGTCGAGCTATGCACCGTTCCAAATACCAGATGCCCCGTCTCAGCCGCTTGCAGAGCAGCAGAAAACGTATCTTGGTCTCGCATCTCACCTATCAATACCACATCCGGATCTTCACGCATAAGATACTTCAAAGCATCGTGAAAGTTCGCTACATCTATGCCTATCTCACGCTGATTGATGAACGCCTTTTTGTCTTCAAACAGATACTCTATCGGATCCTCGATAGTAACAATATGGCAGGCACGCATAGAATTTATATGCTCAATCATAGCAGCTATCGTCGTACTTTTACCCGAGCCTGTTATACCTGACAGGAGAATCAATCCCTGGTGATACTCAGCAAGTTTGGGCAATTGTTTAGGCAGATGCAAATCATCAAATGTCGGTATATTTCGAGTAACGCGCCTTGCTGCTACTGATGTTTGGCCTCTCTGACGAAATGCGTTTACACGAAATCTGTCCTGCCCTTTTACCGCATATGCGAAATCGGCAGCACCTTCTTCCGCAAACTGCTTATGAAGTCTTTCGGGCATTATGGCAAAAACCATTTTTTCTATTTGTTCGTTAGACAAAGGCTCACTTGCTACCGTCTTAATCTGACCGCCTATGCGGATACGTGGTTTTGCGTCAGCTTTAAGGTGTAAGTCCGAGCCATCGAGTTTAATTACCGCTTTAAACAACGCTAAAATCTTGGCTTCACCTTCTTCTTGTGAATGATTGATTTTCAACTCACCGTTTTCTGCCATTACTAATTCTCCCTATACTATTCTCACCAGTACATTATGTTGTGCAAGTAATTCTTTGGTTTCCTTTATCGTATATTTTTCGTAATGGAAAATACTCGCTGCCAAGGCAGCGTCAGCTTTTCCCTCGGTCAACACTTCCAATATATGTTCAGGACGACCCGCTCCACCGCTCGCTACCACTGGCACATTCACCGCCTGAGATACCGCTCGCGTCATAGGTAGATCATATCCGTCCTGCGTACCATCCGCATCCATACTGGTAAGCACAATCTCGCCAGCTCCGAGCTGTTCCACTTTTTTCGCCCAGCTGACCGCTTCCAATCCGGTAGGTATTCGTCCCCCGTTTATATACACTTCCCACACTTCTCTGCCATCTTTATATACACGTTTCGGGTCGATATTAACCACTATACACTGACGGCCAAACCGTGCGGAGGCAGCTCTTACAAGCTCCGGGTCTTTGACAGCAGCTGTATTTATCGATACCTTGTCCGCACCCGCTGACAATAGTTTGCGTATATCTTCAAGTGTCCTTATTCCACCTCCAACGGTTAATGGCATAAACACCTGCTCAGCTGTCGCTCGAACAACATCGAGAATAATATCTCTTTGTTCGTGGCTTGCTGTTATATCAAGAAACACAAGCTCATCAGCTCCCTGCTGTTCATATCGACGCGCAACCTCGACCGGGTCGCCTGCATCTCGGAGATTGAGAAAGTTTACTCCTTTGACAACGCGACCTTTATTAACGTCCAGGCATGGTATTATGCGTCTGGCAAGCATGTCGGTATGCTCCTTGGTCAGCAAACAATGCAAGTAAAACCTTATCTTAACAAATCTTTAAGCGTTTGTAAAGAGTTGCTACAAGACCATTTATTTTTACATCGGTGGAATAATTACGTTTATCTGCGTGCGTAGGAAATTCCAGCGGATATGGCAACGATTAGCGATGAGAGTATAACTATAACCGCACCCGTTGGCAAATCGGTCAAAGCTGCAATTACAAATCCCCCTATCCCGCTAAATCCCCCAAGCAAAGCTGACAATATCAACGCCCTACCGTAGCTTCGAGTCAATCGAAAAGCAGCTGTCGCCGGATTTACCAGCAGGCTGTAAACCATCAATCCACCAACCGTCTGAAAACTTATCGTCAAGACCAAAGCTGTCAAAGCAAGAAAGCCGCTCCAGACAGCTCTGACATTTATTCCACTGGCAGATGCGATATGACGAGAGAACATTATCGCCATCAATTCCTTGTAAAACAGTATTATAAAACCACAAGCTACAACCGCTACCGCCGCCATCAACTTCACATCACCCCACCGACAGAAATTCAAACTACCCCACAGTAAATTACGCACATCGTTATCACTCCGACCCAGCGTATTGAACAACCCAATGCCCAAAAACGCCAATCCCATTGTCAGCGAAAACAACACACCGATTACAATGCTCGAATCGATGTGGAATTTCTCCGTATCGATTAAACCGACCAATCCCGCCGACAACAAAGCAGAGATTAATGCAGGTATGATGAGCATATGTCCTTCAAGTCCGAGTAGTACACCGAAAACCGCACCTGCCAAAGCGGAATGAGATACACAAACGCCAAGAAACGGTATTCGCATACCGACGATATACACACCTATCAAACCTGTCGAACTGCCCGCAATTGCACCTGCAAGCATAACCGGCAGCCAAAATAATATATCCATTACCTTAATCCCTCCCCATTTGTGATGGTATCACCGCAAATCGATTATTTCTCTTCAACAAAACTAATGAATCACCATAGACGCTTTTTATCATCTCATCCGTGATAACTTCTTCGGAACTACCGCTGGCAATTAATTTACCTTCGCTCAACAAACCGATTTTATCCACACACGGCGGAATTACATCAAGTTGATGACAGACAAGCATAATACTAACGCCCGTTTGCCCTGCAAGATGATTTATCGTCAAGACCATCTGCTCACGCCATCGCAAATCAAGATGACCAGCAGGCTCATCTAATATCAACAATTTCGGTTGATGTGCCATAGCACGCGCTATAAGTGTCTTTTTCTGCTGACCACCGGAAAGCTCACAATAAAGATTATCAGCTATCTCACTCAATCCGAGTTCATTTATCCAATAATCGATAATATCCCAATCTTCCCCGCTCAGCTTCTTTAAAACCCCTGCCTGCCCGATTCTTCCTATAGCTACAACCTGACGAACAGTAATTGGCATATAATGAATGTCGGCAACAAGCTGAGGAACATAACCTATCTTCTGTCGAAATGTATTAACAACATTACTCTTCAACCCTGCCAAATCGATACCGAGAACTTTAACCCGCCCCGAAGCTAACCGCTGAAATCCCATAATCGTTTTCAATAACGTCGTCTTGCCCGCCCCGTTAGGACCAAGCAATACAAACGTCTGACCCTCGGCAATATCAAGATTATCTATTCGGAGTATCTTCCTACCGTGAATCTTGATAAGTAGATTTTCAATCTCTATTATTGGCATAACACTTTATAAGATTATCCACATTCTCCGTTATCAACCTATCAAACGCCCTACGATTAGGCTTACCAATCCGAGGAAAATTACTAAAAACCACCACCTTTGCATTCAGACGATCAGCTATTGCATCCGCTAATTGCCTACCCTCTTGCAAGTTTGCAATAACAAATTTCACATTAGTATCCAAAGCAGCGTTTATAGCAACATTTATCGCTCGAAAATCAGATTTATCAGCAGCCGGCAACTCCGCGACAACCTTTAACCCCAACCATTTGCAAAATTCTTTCTGATGCACACTCGCCAATACCGCCAACCCTTGCAATCCCGATTGCCTAATTCGACTCCTAACTCTCTTTGATAGCTCACTAATACGCCTCTCAATAACCTTAAGCCTGCGTTTCATCGCATCCGCATCAGCCAAACCCGCTTGCGTCAAAATCTTCGCACACTGCCTACATCCGGATATATACGTCTGAGGCACGCAAAGCCCACTCTCAGGCCTAATTTCCGCTACTTCGAGTTTGTCCCGATTAAGACCCGCCAACTTCTTTTCCAACGCCCGCTGAAAATCAAAACGCAACAAAAGCCTGCAATTAGCAAGCAACCTTACCTGCGATGGTCTGATATCAAAATGCCCCGGACACATTGACGGACCCGCCAATCGCAATACCTTCGTTTCCACACCCAATAGATCATATACAATCGCCTCTATATAACTCGTAGAGCAAGCTATCGGAGCTTTTTCAACAACAGGCTTTTCCGCACAGCCACCTGCCACCACCAGACTCAACAAGAAAACCCAAAACCATCTCATCACTTTTCCTCTACGGACTAATGTGCATCTGCCTACCAATATCCTCGAAATGAGTTAAAACCCCCGCTGATTTGGAAGTATCAAGCCAATATATATATGGCACTGGCAGATGTCCCGGCAAATCAAACATCGGCGAATTAGGCTCAGGTCCCGACGACCAAACAGCATATCTTACAGGTGAAGTCTTAGGATCATTATAATATCGCCCGCTGCGGCAATCGCCACCCGGAAAATTATCCTGTACCCAGATATTAGCTGCATTTTCCACAATTACCGTTTCATTTAAAATCATCGCCCCAGGCGCACGATACTTATAGCTATCGCCAGTGAACGGATCTTTCATAGCAACTTCATCGATAGAAAAATCCGAAGAAAAATATTTCTTACCTTTAATCAGATAAGGCATAAGCTCTATAGGCAACTCATAAGCCATCCGAAGATTGCACGAACCACGAGTCGGCGGCAACCGATTAACATTATCATCTCGATACATCTGCACAGCTATGGTAATCTGCCTTAAATCCGAATGCGCAACTACCATCCTTGCACGCAATCGCGCCTTCGCCATTGTTGGCAGCAGTATAGCGACCAAAATCACTATAACCGCCACTACCACCAACAACTCCAACAAAGTAAACGATTTTTCCGATTTCTGCCCATTCATCGTTATATCTTTTTTCTATCTGCCAATCGCACAAAACCAACCCCCAATAATACCGTAAACAACGTAATTGGCTCGGGAATAGCTATGATAATATCCGATGGATTCATAACCAACATTTGATAACCACCCTTGCCCGAAAAATCACTCTGATCAAAAATTCCGATCACATTGAAAGGCTGATTCACACCTACCGGCGACGTACCATCAAACCCATCATTTCTCCCGAGTTTCAGCGTGAAACTACGCACACCATCGGTAACCGTAATTTCGCTATTTGCTGTCCAATCAAATTCCGAAGTAACCCGCACATCATTTAATTCAACCAGACTACCCTGATAATGTTCACCTCCAAGCTGACGTGCAGAATCGAAAATGAAATTATCATCCGAATCTTTAATATCGCTTATATGAATTACCGAGGGTTCCGGCAGACCAAAATCCTTTTGCAAAATCACAATCTCAAAATCGTGACTTAAACCATCTCCAGCTGAGCCCTGACCATCCCAATTATCATATCTGTCATAATCATTATCGTGCTGTTCATTAACATTCATCTTCCCTTTATAGTTCAATCCGCCACGTGCCCTTATTTCTACCAAATCGCCTGCCCGTACAAGCTGACTTGCTTGCAAGCTTGTTCCCGGATGCCAAAGCCCTAATCTGTCGAGTTCCGCATACCACTGCTCATCGGTATAATTCCAGATAGGATCCTGATGCATAATATGGTTACCATAATTTTGACCCATCCAGCAGGCAGTCCCCCCGAAATCGGAAAATTCTTGCGATGGTTCGGTATCCCATGCTGTACCGTCAAGATTAACTGCCTGCACATAAATCTCAGCTTGACCTCCCATATTCCACAAATGAACACCTGAATCATAAGCTGCGGTAGGATCCAACCAATCTTCACTATTATTTAAAACAACGCCTATAAGCTTTATCGGAAACCCTCCCGTATATGCACTCGACCCATCTGAATTGACAGCCTGAAAACTCGAATGCTTAATAAAGGAAACTCCCGACCAATTAACATCTGCGTAGATAACATTTACTATGAAAACAACACAAAAAATCCCGGCAACTACAACTTTTTTCGTTCTCATTTCTATTTTCTCCTTCCGTACATAAAAACTTGACATCGCATCAAACATAAA